>JAYWEL010000069.1:0-5335 GCA_043779285.1 Chitinophagaceae bacterium
TCAACAGGGAAATATATTGATTGATGATGTAAAGATTGAAGATTATAAGCTGGATGCATTACGGAAAAATATTGGCGTGGTGTTGCAGGATGTATTTCTTTTTTCAGGTTCTGTATTGGATAATATTACTCTTCGTAATGAAAATATCAGTCGGGAAAAAGTAGAAGAAGCAGCCCGGATGATTGACATGCATGACTTTATTATGCAATTACCGGGAGGCTATGAATTCAATGTTCGTGAAAGAGGTGCGGTGCTATCATTCGGGCAACGGCAATTACTTTCATTTATACGGGCTTTACTTTATAATCCATCCATCTTAATATTAGATGAAGCCACTTCATCTGTCGATAATGAAAGTGAATTACTGATACAACATGCTATCGATAAGCTGATTGCAAACCGGACATCCATCGTTATAGCACATCGACTTTCAACTATCCGAAAGGCCAATAAAATTATTGTCATGGATAAAGGAGAAATACTTGAAACCGGAAGCCATAATGAATTAATAGCTTTAGAAGGGCATTATCATAAACTCTATCAATTACAATTCGAAAATAAGCTCACAAAAACTGCATAGTTTTCAAGTAGTAGTATAAATATTAATCAACAATTTTTTATTCTTCATAAATTAAATTAGAATAAAAATGCATTTGTAGGTTCTACATTCTTTCGTTTCTCCGATCCATTTTAAGAAATTCCTGAATAATAGAAAAAGATGAATTTCATTCCTGTTTTTTCGAGGATTTTAAGCCTCTCCTCGTTATCTTTGCGCCAAATTTATAGAACTGTATGACTTCTGGACGTGTAAAAAGCTTAGTGGTAGCGATTTTCAGCCTGTTTTTGATATCTATCACAGGAACAGTTTCTGCGCAGGAAAATCATAATTCGGCTGATCAAGGTCAGGTGCATGATGCAAATGCGGTAAATGAACAAAAAGAAGAGAAGCCATTATTTGATGCAAATGAAGTCATCTTTGGTCACATCCTGGACGCACATGAATTTCACTTTCTTACTTATAAAGGAAGTGATGGACACGACACACATTTATCCATTCCTTTACCAGTATTGCTTTATTCTCCTCAAAAAGGAATTTCTTTCTTTAATTATTCAAAATTCCATCATGGCGAACATGAGGTGGATGGCTATAAATTAGTTGATCATCATATTGTTCCGGTAGATCCATCCGTTACTGTTTATGATATTTCATTAACACGTAATGTAGTTCAGATGTTATTGGCCATGTTTCTCTTGATGTATATCATGATCAGTGTAGGTAGAAAGTATAAAAACGGCCAGGGAGTGAAAACTGCGCCTAAAGGTTTACAAAGTTTCCTGGAGCCGGTGGTTACTTTTGTACGTGACGAGGTAGCAAAACCGAATCTTGGTCATAAATATGAAAAATTTCTTCCCTTCATTTTGACGATCTTTTTCTTTATTCTGATCAATAATATTTTTGGATTGATTCCTGGTTCGGCAAACGTAACCGGTAATATTGCATTTACCATGGTATTGGCAGCCATTACTTTCCTGGTAATTATATTCAGCAGTAATAAGCATTTCTGGGGTCATATTTTCTGGCCTCCGGTACCACATGGTATCAAACCCATTCTGATTATTGTAGAATTATTAGGGGTATTCACCAAACCCTTTGCCTTGATGATACGTTTGTTCGCCAACATGATGGCTGGGCATATCATTATTATATGTTTGATTTCATTGATTTTCATTTTTGGTGCATTGAGTCCGGTTATTGGCTGGAGTTTTTCACCGATTTCAATAGCGTTTTCAACTTTTATTTATCTGATTGAGATTTTGGTTGCCTTTATTCAGGCATTCATCTTTGCAAATCTTACAGCAGTTTTCATAGGCCAGGCTTTCGAAGGAGAACATGCAGATCATTAAACGTAAACGTATTTAAAAAGAGTTTTTTTTAATTAACATAAAAGTACAATCATGGATTTATTGAATGTTTTGTTGAGCACAACAGCCTGGGCTAACGCAGGTGGTGCAATAGGAGCTGGATTAGCAGCGATTGGTGCCGGTATTGGTATCGGACAGATTGGTAAAGGAGCTGTAGAAGCTATTGCCCGTCAACCGGAAGCATTAAACGACATCCGCTCTAACATGATCCTGACTGCTGCATTTGTTGAGGGTGTTGCCCTTTTCGCAGTAATTGCAGGTATCCTTGCTATGTTTGTGTAAACACGCAAAAAATTACTGCACGCAAAGCACAGGGCGGCGGGTGCAGTTTTTTTTTAACTTGAAAAAAAGACCGGACAAAAGACCGGTTAAAAGAAAAATGTTTATTCGCTGAAAAGCAAATAATAAAATAGTCAAATAGATATTATGCAATTACTGACACCTTCATTTGGTTTAATAATCTGGACACTGATTTCTTTCTCATTAGTGTTTTTTATATTGAAAAAATTTGCCTGGCCTGCCATCATTAATGGTTTGAAAGAACGGGAATATTCTATTACCCAATCTTTGGAAACTGCAGAAAAAGTAAAGGCTGAAATGTTGCAATTACAAAATGATAATGAAGCTTTATTAAAGAAGACACAGGAAGAAAGAGCCATCATGCTTAAAGAGGCCCGTGATACAAAAGATAAAATTATCAGCGAAGCTAAAGAGCAGGCTAAAAAGGAAACTTCCAAAATTGTTGCCGACGCACAGCAGGTTATTGAGGCGCAGAAAATGGCTGCACTGACGGATGTTAAAAATCAGGTAGGCAAACTGGTTATTGAAGTCACCGAGAAAGTTTTAAGAAAAGAGTTAGGAAATAAAGAAGCACAGGAAGCACATATTCAGAGCTTGGTGAAAGAGTTGAAATTAAATTAATTGAATAGCCCAATTTTTTATCCCGAATCAGGAATAAAAAAACGGAGATAAATTTCCAAACAGAAAAAATGCAGAATCCACGTATAGCAAGCAGATATGCCAAATCACTGATCGACCTTTCCATTGAAAAAGGAGAGTTGGAAAAAGTGTATGCAGATATGCAATTGCTTCAACGCATTTGTAAAAGCAACCACGATTTTGTGGTCATGCTACGAAGCCCGGTTATTAAACCCGATGTGAAAGAGAAAATAGTAGATGCTATTTTAACCGGTAAATTATGCGAAATCACCACTGCTTTTACCCGTTTGTTGGTGAAAAAAGGACGGGAAGGAAATTTACCCGAAATAAGCGAAGCATGCATTCATCTGTATAAAGCGTATAAGAACATTCATACCATCAAACTTTCAACTGCCACTGTATTGAGTGAAGAATTAAAGAATGAAATAATCAACCAGATTCGTAAAACATCCCAGATGGAAAACATCGAAATAGAAACTACGGTGAATGAAGATCTGATTGGTGGATTTGTATTACAGGTTGGCGATAACCTGGTTGACGCCAGTATCGCATATGATTTGAGAGAGATTACAAAACAATTTGAGAACAACGATTTTATTTATAATATCAGATAAATCTATTTGCTGACCATGTTAGCAAATAAAAAAAATACTGGCTTCTTACCCTGGAAGCCGTGGAAAAGAAACATTAATTAACAGCCCTGCAGGGAATGGGTTAAAAGCTGAAATATGATCGAGATTAAACCAGATGAAATAAGTGCCATACTGCGTCAGCAGCTAAGCAACTTTAACGCCAATGCCGACCTGGAAGAGGTTGGAACTGTTTTACAGGTGGGTGATGGTATTGCCCGTGTATATGGTTTGGGTAATGTACGTTATGGTGAGTTGGTTGAATTTGAAAACGGCGTTCGTGCCATTGCCCTGAATCTTGAAGAAGACAATGTGGGTGTGGTATTAATGGGTGAAAGTGGAAATATCAAAGAAGGATCAAAAGTTAAACGTACTAACCAAATTGCCTCTATCAATGTAGGTGAAGGAATGGTTGGTCGTGTTGTAAATACCTTAGGCCAACCAATTGATGGTAAAGGACCAATTAAAGGAGAACTTTATGAAATGCCTTTGGAGCGTAAAGCACCGGGTGTAATTTTTCGTGAGCCGGTTAAAGAACCTTTACAAACGGGTATCAAAGCAATTGATGCAATGATTCCGATTGGTCGTGGACAACGTGAGTTGATTATTGGTGACCGTCAAACCGGTAAGTCAGCTATCGCAATTGATACTATAATAAATCAGAAAGAATTTTTTCAGGCTGGGAAACCGGTTTTCTGTATATATGTCGCTATTGGTCAGAAAGCATCTACTATTGCACAGGTAATGAAAACATTACAGGATGCAGGCGCCATGGATTATACCATCATCGTTGCAGCTTCTGCATCTGAGCCGGCACCACTTCAGTTTTATGCTCCATTCGCAGGTGCTTCTATTGGAGAATTTTTCCGTGATACCGGACGTCCGGCTTTGATTATCTATGATGATTTATCAAAACAAGCGGTAGCTTACCGAGAGGTTTCATTGTTGCTTCGTCGTCCTCCGGGTCGTGAGGCCTATCCTGGTGATGTATTCTATTTGCATAGCCGTTTATTGGAAAGAGCTGCAAAAGTAATTGCCAATGATGAAGTAGCTAAACAAATGAATGATCTTCCTGAATCGATCAGACATCTTGTAAAAGGTGGAGGATCTTTGACGGCCTTACCGATCATTGAAACACAAGCGAGTGATGTATCTGCATATATTCCTACTAACGTTATTTCTATTACTGATGGACAGATCTTCCTGGAAGGTAATTTGTTCAACGCCGGTATCCGTCCTGCCATCAATGTAGGTATTTCGGTCAGCCGTGTGGGTGGTAATGCACAGATCAAGTCCATGAAAAAGGTAGCCGGTACATTGAAACTGGACCAGGCACTTTACCGGGAACTTGAAGCTTTCTCTAAATTCGGTGGAGATTTGGATGCCGCTACAAAATCTGTAATTGATAAAGGAGCCAGAAACGTGGAAATTTTGAAACAACCACAATATTCTCCGATGTCTGTTGAAAAGCAGGTTGCCATCATTTACCTTGGAACCAATGGGTTGATTAAAGACGTTCCGGTAAAAAGAGTAAAAGAGTTCGAAGAGCATTTTTTGATGGAGATGGATAACAAACTTCCCGAAGTAATGGCTGAATTCAAAAAAGGAAATTTGCCGGAAGATGGATTGAATAAGATGGTTGAACTGGCAAACAGTTTGATTCCTCAGTATAAAGCTTAAAATTTCTAATTTGAAATACTTAAAAACGACCCATAGGTCGTTTTTTTTTACCCAAAAAAAGGTTTAAAATTATACCATCTTGATTTACTAAATAGTCCAACGCCCGCCTGACCGGACGGGCAGGGACTATGTGTAAATCTTAGATGGTATTATACCGCAGAAAA
>JAYWEL010000070.1:0-12708 GCA_043779285.1 Chitinophagaceae bacterium
AGGATTGCAATTTTGTACGCATTCATAAATCATTTATGGTAAACCTGGAACATGTAAAAGAATACATCCGGGGTGAAGGAGGCAGTGTTATTCTTTCTAACGGGAGAGAAGTGGAAGTATCGAGAAGAAAAAAAGATTTATTAATGACAAGGATGAAAGAATATTACAAGTTCTGAATTATTAATTTCAAATTGATTTTGCCTGTTGCACATTGCTCATTGTCCATTGCCAATTTCAATTTCTCCTTCCATAAAAAAAACAGCTTCACCGCTCATCAACACCCGTTCATTATTTAATTGTTCGCACCACAGATAACCACCTCTTTCAGAAAGTTGTTTTGCAGTCATTTTTTTCTTGCCTAATTTATCGGCCCAGAATGGAATTAATTGCGAATGTGCCGAACCGGTTACCGGATCTTCATTGATACCGGCCTGTGGTGCAAAAAACCGGGAAACAAAATCTACATCCTTTCCCGGAGCAGTAATAATAACCATCTCAGGAAATTTATTAATCATCGTAAAATCGGGTTGGCATTTTCTTACTGCGTCCTCATTCATTAATTCCACAATCAATTCACGGTTTTTATATACTCCCACAATTTCTGCATTTCCTAATGCTTTTGAGAGTTCAGGATAATACTCACTGATTCTTTCCGGATTCCAGGAAGGGAAATTCATGCAGATTTTATTTTCATCTTCAGTTACTTTTAATTCGCCACTTTGGGTTTTAAATACAATATTCTTTTTCTCGTACCCCAGAAAGTTAAAAATTACAAAGGCAGAAGCAAGTGTTGCATGTCCGCAAAGATTTATTTCAAACCCAGGTGTAAACCATCTGAGTTCAAAGGAATCTGCGTTATTAATTTCCTTTGAAGAGGGCACAAAAAAAGCTGTTTCACTCAAATTATTTTCTTTAGCTATAGATTGCATCAACTGAGTATCAAGCCATTTCTCCAATGGTATTACTGCCGCCGGATTACCGCTAAAAAGTTTATTGGTAAAAGCATCAATCTGATAAAGCTTTATTTTCATCTTATTTTTTATTGTAAAAATTAAATTTCAGCCGGCAGGTGAATAATTATTCTTGCATCATTTCCATGATAACTGATTCAATAT
Organism: Chitinophagaceae bacterium; assembly: GCA_043779285.1. Classification (GTDB taxonomy): domain Bacteria; phylum Bacteroidota; class Bacteroidia; order Chitinophagales; family Chitinophagaceae; genus MGR-bin208. The sequence goes on from JAYWEL010000070.1 coordinate 1,116, forward strand.
CTTCTGCATTTGGTTTGCTGAAATAATCGCCGTCACTTCCATAAGCGGGTCTGTGAGACTTTCCGGTAATCGTTCTTGCTGCTACATCAAGATAACGATATCCTCCTTGTTCTTCCATGACCTTATTAAACATATATGCTGCGGCTCCTCCAGGTACATCTTCATCTATAAATACAATACGATTAGTTTTTTTCAATGATTCAAGAATCTTGTGATTGACATCAAAAGGAAGCAGGGTTTGTACATCCATTATTTCGCAACTCACAGATTGTTTTTCCAATGAATCAACAGCTTCCTGAATGATACGCAAAGTAGAACCATATGAGACAATGGTTATATCTGATCCTTCTTTTAATATTTCCGGCACACCAAACGGAATAGTAAACTCCAATAAATTTGCTGGCATCTTTTCTTTTAAACGATAGCCATTCAAACATTCAATAACTATTCCCGGATCATTCGATTGTAACAAAGTATTGTACATTCCGACAGCTTGAACCATATTTCTTGGCACACAAACATACATTCCACGTAATGCATTTATGATCATACCCATTGGTGAACCACTATGCCATATTCCTTCTAATCTATGCCCCCTTGTTCTGACAATGATTGGACAACTTTGTTGACCTTTTGTACGGTAATGTAAAGTAGCCACATCATCACTCAATGGTTGCAGGCCATATAAAAGGTAATCGAGATATTGAATTTCTGTAATGGGTCTTAATCCACGCAAGGCCAATCCGATTCCCTGACCAATAATACTGTTTTCCCGAATGCCGGTATCAAAAATTCGTTGTTTTCCATATTTTAGTTGCAAGCCACTGAATCCTTGATTTACATCACCGATATATCCCAGGTCCTCACCAAAAGCAATCACTTTGGGGTTATTGGCAAACAGTTCATCAAAATATTTATTCAATACTTCATACCCATTTGCAATAACTGAATCAGCATCAAAAACGACTTTTATTTCGGGTACTTTCAGGGCACTTTTAGGGCCTTCATTATATAAACAAGAATTAAATAATTCTTTATTCTCATTCAGCAAATCCTGATAATAATCTTTTGTCCAGAACGCTGCTTCGTGTTTGCCGGCAATGGTTAATACATTCTTTAACGATTTTAAAACATCCCGTCGCATTGGTTCATGGTTTGCAGACAAATCGTTTGCTATTTTCAAAATCATTTCCCTTTTTTGGGGAATATTATTTGCGATGCTTTGAATTAAATCAACAGATTTTGCAACTTGATTTTTAATAGGAGTTATGTATTTTTCCCATGCTTGAATTTTACTTTCTTTTACATGAATTTTTGCTTCGGAAAGAATTGAATTCAGTTCTTCTTCGGTTGCCAACGCATTTGAAATTATCCAGTCTTTAAATTTTTTAATGCCATCCCAATCTTTTTCCCATTCAAGTCTTTCAGTTGTTTTATAGCGTTCATGACTACCAGAAGTAGAGTGTCCCTGCGGCTGTGTGATTTCTTCTACATGGAATAAAGTTGCAGTATGCGTTTCTCGAGCCAATCTTACACCTTCTTCAAAAGTTTCACACATGGAAGCATAATCCCATCCTTTTACTTTATAAATATTGATTCCATTGGTGCCATCCTCTTTTTGCATACCAGACAATGCATCTGAAATGGAGGCTTTTGTAGTTTGGTATTCTTTGGGAACTGAAATACCATAGCCATTATCCCAAACAAAAACAACCATCGGTATCTGTAAAACTCCTGCGGCATTTATAGACTCCCAGAATTGTCCTTCAGAAGTTGATGAATCACCAATTGTAACAAAACATACTTCGTTCCCATTATTTGATAATGTACTGAATTGTTTTAATTCTTCAATTTCCCGGAAGCTTTTAGAAGCAAATGCTAAACCTAACCCCCTTGACATTTGACCGGCAGTTGGAGCAATATCCGAAGAGATGTTTTTAAGCTCCGCCAAATTCAGCCAGTTGCCTTGTGCATCTACATTGGGTGTCGAAAAATGTGAATTCATTTGTCGACCGGCACTAAAAGGATCATTTTCAACATTAGGATCAGCAAATAATTGAGCAAAAAATTGTTCAACGGTTGCCAAGCCCGTTGCAAACATAAAAGTTTGATCACGATAATATCCACTTCTATAATCCCCCGGTTTGAAACATTTAGCCATCGCCAATTGAGGAATTTCCTTACCGTCACCAAAAATGCCAAATTTCGCTTTTCCTGTCAATACTTCTTTGCGGCCTAACAAACTGGCTTCACGGCTTATACAAGCTATACGAAAATCATTTAAAACTTCATTTCTGAAATTTTCAAAAGAAAGTTTTTCTGCTTCCTGAATTGATACGTTTTCTTGGTAATCCATGTGGCAAACCTACCGATTTTTCAATAAAACCCAAGAACCTAAACGTATTTTAAACTCGAAACCATACGAAACAGTTTTTTGTTTTGCTTGGTTATTGTAAACTAAATCTAGCAACCGAAAAAAATAGTTGTTAAAAAATATCTTCATATGCTTACATGCTTTACTTTTTAATATCTTTTAAGTACATTTGAAACCAATACAATATAACATATGAAAAGACTTTTATTTTTTATTATTATTTTGTCCGTGTCCAGTGTAATAAAAGCGCAGACTTTAACGAATCCGGTAGTGAAGTTGGAAGTACTTCAAGCTAAAAATGATGTTCATGATTTTGGTGAAATCCCACAAGGTAATCCGGTGTATTATTCTTTTGAATTTATAAATGTTGGTAAAACAGCCATAAAATTTGATAATGTAACTGCAACTTGTGGATGTACAACCCCGGAATGGAGCCGTGATGAAATTGCGCCGGGTGCTAAAACATCCATAAAGGTTGGATATAATGCAGGAGTTCATGGACCGTTTGAGAAATATGTCAATATAACATTCAATGGTACAGAAACGAAACAATTAACTATAAAAGGGAATGTTTGGAAAACACCCGATGGTTCTGCACCTGAAAATGCTTCCGTAATTTTTTTAAAAAAACTAAACAATTAAATACTATTATGAAAAAGATCTTACTATTAACCTCTGTTTTCTTTTTAAGTTTGGCCGTAATAGCTCAGGGAAACACAGATGGCATTATTAAAGTAAATACTGAAAAATATGATTTTGGCAAATTAAAACAAGGAGTTCCTGCTGATTATTATTTTATAATAAAGAATGTAACAGACAAGGCCGTTGTTGTTGAAAATGCTTGGGGATCTTGTGGTTGTACAACACCTGAAATTCCAAAAGAACCTATCGCACCGGGAGCTACTGCAAAATTAAAAGTACAGTACAACTCTGCAGCTATGGGACATTTTGAAAAAGATGTTTATGTAAAAATGGCCGGTATAGAAACTCCTAAAAACCTGAAAATTACGGGTGATGTTTTAACAGCGGAAGCCTATGAAGCTTACATAAAGGAATTACCAAAACCAAATTCGACACCTGCAAAACCTGTTGCAAAAGCCGGAAAATCTTAATACTCATTATAATTTATGTATCCCCGTTCAGTAATAGAACGGGGTTTTTTTTGGGATTTTTCAATCTTTATTATTCAGTTTTCAGTTTTATCTTCGCTTCATGCTAACTATTTCAGATCGTGGACAAAATATGCCGGCTTCTCCTATCAGAAAACTAGTTCCATTTGCGGAAGCTGCTAAAAAAAGAGGAATTCGGGTTTATCATTTAAACATTGGACAGCCAGATATAGCAACCCCTCCATCAATTTTAGATGCTGTGCGAAATGCAGATATTCCAGTATTGGAATATAGCCATAGTGCCGGTAATGAATCCTATCGTAAAAAACTGGTAAAATATTATAAGCATGTAGGCATTGATGTGAAGCCGGAAGAAATCATCGTTACTACCGGTGGTTCTGAAGCTATCCAGTTTGGATTTTTTACCTGTTTAAATCCAGGCGATGAAGTAATTATTCCGGAACCTTTCTATGCCAACTATAATGGATTTGCAGTAGCTGCCGGTGCAATAGTAGTGCCTGTTACTTCAAGAATTGAAACAGGCTTTGCATTGCCACCCATAGCAGATTTCGAAAAATCTATTACTACAAAAACAAAAGCCATTATTATTTGCAATCCCAATAATCCGACGGGCTATTTATATAGCCGGGAAGAAATGGAAGCAATAAAAGAAATTTGTCTTCGACATAATCTTTATTTATTTAGTGATGAAGCTTACCGTGAATTTTGTTATGAAGGTGAATGTATCAGTGCCATGCACCTGGATGGATTGGAAGAACATGTCGTGTTGATGGATACAATCAGTAAAAGATACAGTGCCTGTGGTGCTAGAATAGGGGCTTTTGTTACTAAAAATAAATATGTATTGAATACGGCAATGAAATTTGCCCAGGCAAGATTAAGCCCTCCGGGATTGGCACAAATAATGGGAGAGGCTGCTATTGATTTACCTGAAAATTATTTTGATGAACCAAAGGCAGAGTATAAAGCCAGAAGAGATTTATTAGTTAGAAGGTTAAATCAGATGCCGGGTGTATTTTGTCCAAATCCGGGCGGTGCATTTTACGCAATGGCACAATTACCGATCGATGATAGTGATAAATTTTGTCAATGGTTATTAGAGTCTTTTTCATACAAAGAACAAACGTTGATGTTGGCACCGGCAACCGGATTTTATAGCTCAAAAGAATTAGGCAAAAACGAAGTAAGATTGGCTTATGTATTAAATCTTCAATCGATAAATGCAGCTATGGATTGTTTGGAAAAAGCACTGGAGGTTTATCCTGGGAAAGTTGTTTTTTCGGGAAACAAAAAAGAAGCTATTTCATAATAGAAGCTGCAAAATCTTCGAATAATTTTTCCAGGTTTGATTTATCTAAATCCTTAAAAGTTGTAATAGGTTTTGGTTCTTGGTCATACTCATTTAATTTCTTGATCCACCAGCCAACGTCTTTCCAATGACCTAATTTATATCCAACACGTTCAAATGTGGCCATCCATTCGAAACCGCATTTTTCATGCAGCGCAACACTTTTGTCGTTTGGTAAATTAATAACGGCATACACATTTCTATAGCCCTGCATTTTCAATATATCTGTTAAACAGGAATAAAGAGCCTTCGCAATGCCCCGTTTAAGAAAATTATCATGTATATAAACTGAACATTCACAACTCCATTGGTAACCGGCTCTTTCTCTATAATTTGACGCATAAGCGTAGCCTGCAATTTCTCCGTTTATTTCGCAAACTAGCCAAGGCCATTTCTGTAAATAATTTTTAATTCTTTCAGCAAATTTTTCTTTTGAGGGAACTTCTAATTCAAAAGTCAAAGAGGTGATTTGAATATATGGAGCATAAATGAACAAAATAGCTTTTGCATCTGCAGGTGAAGCTAATCGGAGTGAAATCATGCTTAAAAATAAGTTGAAAATAATTACTAACTTTAAGAGAAGTTCTTTTAATCAAATAAATACTGCATTATGGACCTCTTACACCGTATTGAAATATGGGGCGAGAAACATCACCCCAAATTGCTGGACATTCTGAGAATTGCCCTTGGCTTTTTTCTTTTCATTAAAGGAATAGAATCCTTGAATAATATGAGTCAATTACTGAACCTGATGACCGGGCCTGATTTATTCGGATCCTTTTCAATTCTTGTATTAAGTCATTATATTGTCTTTGCACATTTGCTTGGCGGTATTTTGATGATACTAGGCATACTTACCCGTTTTGCCTGCCTGATTCAAATTCCGGTAATGATTGGTGCAGTAATTTTTATTAATTCTTCCAGCAACTTTATGCTGCCATATTCTGAATTATTACTTTCACTTCTTGTATTATTATTACTGATTTATTTTTTAATTATTGGTAATGGCCCATGGTCATTAGACACGTTTATTGATATAGAAAGTAAAGAGAGCAGATAATATTATTTTTCTGCTATTTTTTTGTCGTTGAAAATATCGGCAAACTAATTTGTAAATTCCGGTTTTTTTTCATTTTTAATTTAATAAAAAATGAAAAGCTGTCAGTTTATTTTTATTGAAATATAGTCATTTCCATTTAAAATTTCCTTTTGGAAACCAATCACTTTCAGGAATTTTTTGTGTTTTTTGTTAGCTACATTGTCATAAAATACGGTGGTTATATTTTTTGATAGCAAGTGTTGTTTTTCTTTATCGAAAATGAATCTCCCTACTTTATAATCTCTGTATTTTGGAACCGTATAATTCATGTAAATTTTTGCTCTACCATCTTCTTGTACTTCGGCACTGAAGATGTTTGCAATTACCAGGTCTCTGAGAACGACAAAATTTACTTTGCCCGTTAATTGTTCTCTTTTGAAATTCGGAAAATGCAATGCGATATCATCTTTATAAAAAGCCAGAAACCGATCAATCATGATACCACCGGATTCAAATGCTAGCAATTCAAAAAATTCCTTGTGGTTATATATTCTATAGAGGTAATACAGGTTGATGATTAACAAAATACCATTCGTTAATATGATTGGCATGGCATTCAATAATATGCCATAGATAATGAAAGAAACATTTCCCGCAGTATTGAACCACCTGAACTTTAAGTCTGTACTAACTAATAATCCAATGGCAAGTAATAGGGTAGCGAGGTAACCGAAATAAGGTACAAATAGAGTAATCATTTTGCAAAAATAAAATTTGCTATCGGAATTCGGTTAAATAAAAAAGTGTGAATAATTCAATAACAAGCAACGAATTTTATGGCACATTTGGTTTTTATTAAAATCTAATAGGGTAATCAACTAAGTGTTTAGTACTTACACATAAATATATAACGTATGAGTAATTGATTAAGTGGCATAAAGATTAATCAAAAGCTTGGTTTATAAATCTCTAGGCTCGATGCTTTCCCTTAACTTTGCACGTTCTAAAAAGAGGAAGTTAATTACATGAAGAATATCCGGAATTTTTGCATTATTGCACATATTGACCACGGGAAATCCACCTTGGCAGACAGATTATTGCAGGTAACCAATACCATCAGTGAAAGAGATATGATGGATCAGGTATTGGATGATATGGATCTTGAACGAGAGAAAGGCATCACTATTAAAAGTCATGCCATCCAGATAAATCATATTCATACAGATGGACAGGAATATATTTTAAACCTTATTGATACTCCTGGTCACGTTGATTTCAGTTATGAAGTAAGTAGGGCATTGGCAGCTTGTGAAGGTGTTTTATTATTAGTGGATGCCACTCAGGGTATTCAGGCACAAACAATCAGTAACCTCTATCTAGCCATTGAAAACAATCTTGAAATCATTCCCGTAATCAATAAGATTGATATGGATGGTGCGATGATTGAAGAAGTACAGGATCAGATTATTGAATTAATTGGATGCAAGGCAGAGGATATTTTACAAGCAAGTGGCCGTACCGGATTAGGTGTTGAAAAAATTCTGGATGCAATCATCAATAAGATTCCAGCTCCTTCCGGCGATGCGGATGCACCGTTACAGGCGTTAATTTTTGACAGTGTATATAATTCTTTCCGTGGAATTATCGTTTATTATAGAATCATGAATGGTTCTATTAAAAAGGGCGATAAAGTAAAATTTGTAAGTACCGAACAAACATATGAAGCAGATGAAATCGGTATCCTGAAATTAAAGATGACCGAGAAAAAGGAAGTGAGAGCAGGAGATGTAGGGTATATCATTACGGGTATCAAAAAAGCTAAAGAGGTGCATGTTGGAGATACTATTACACTGGCTTCTAACCCTAATCCTACCATGATCAAAGGATTTGAAGAAGTGAAGGCGATGGTATTTGCCGGAATTTTTCCGATTAATACAGATGATTTTGAAGAGTTACGGGATTGTATGGAAAAACTTCAGTTGAATGATGCATCCTTGTCTTATGAATTGGAAACATCTCAAGCATTGGGTTTTGGATTCCGTTGTGGATTCCTCGGTATGTTGCATATGGAAATCATTCAGGAGCGATTGGAAAGGGAATTCAATCAAACCGTAATTACTACGGTCCCCAACGTTAGTTTTATTGCGTACACTACCAAAGGAGAGAAAATCATTGTAAATAATCCTACTGAATTCCCCGATCCGGTAAGAACTGAACGGATTGAAGAACCATTTATTCGAGCACAGATAATATCTAAGCCCGAATATATTGGTAATATCATGACACTATGCTTAGGTAAAAGAGGTAATCTGATAAACCAAAGTTATCTGACACAAACCAGAGTGGAGTTAGTTTTTGAAATACCATTGACCGAAATCGTTTTTGATTTTTATGATAAATTGAAATCGCAAACCAGAGGATATGCATCCTTCGATTATCATGCGATCGGTTACCGGGATAGTGATATCGTTAAAATGGATATTCTTTTAAATAACGAAAAAGTTGACGCCTTAAGTGCATTGATTCACAGAGTCCGTTCGCATGACTTTGGTAAAAAACTTTGCGAAAAATTGAAGGAACTGGTACCACGTCAGCAATTTCAAATCGCTATTCAGGCTGCAATAGGAGCTAAGATTGTAGCCCGTGAAAATATTTCTGCTATGCGAAAAGACGTTACTGCTAAATGTTATGGAGGGGATATCAGCCGTAAACGTAAATTGTTGGAAAAACAGAAAGAAGGGAAGAAGCGTATGCGTCAAATTGGAAACGTAGAAGTACCGCAGGAAGCATTCCTTGCTGTTATGAAACTGGATGATTAATCTGAAAATTAATTTACTGTCAGATAAATTTATTGAGTTAGTTTTAATCTGATGATGTCTTTAAGCAGAAAAAAATATATGGCTCCTTCAATATTAATCATATTGATAGGAGCCTTTCTTTTTAATGGTATTCATCTTATCAGAAATCAATCCATCACTGCCGATGAATCATCATTTTACAATTATGCTGTTCGCTTTTTGAAAGGAAATCCCGACCGGACAAACCCTCGGATTGATAATAGTAAAATGCCGGTCTCGGTTTTAAATACTGTTCCAAGAATAATAGAACAAATTCTTTCTCCGGGATTAACAAAAAATGATTGGGGACACAGAGATATTTTTAATGGTCGCTTTATCACGTTGTTTATATCGGTATTTACGCTTCTTTTAGTTTTCGTATGGGCTAAAGATCTTTTTGGTGTTAATGCCGGTCTTTTTTCAGTTTTTCTGATTTCTTGGATTCCAGATTTTATTGCTAATGCTACATATATAACTACCGACAGTTATGCAGTATTGATGTTTTTATTAACCTTGTTTCTACTTTGGCTTTATTTTAAAAAAGGTAGTTTAATATTCTTTATTTTATTTTCTGTTTCGATTGCTTTCAGCCAATTAGTTAAACAATCATTGGTTCATTTATATTTTTTGACTCTCCTGATTTCATTGATATATTATCTGATCCATGACAAATCATTTCTTCAAAAAAAAGTTCTGGTAAACCTTATACTGTTTGTGTTTATCAATTTGTTAGTAATCAATGCCGGGTATTACTTTCATCATTCCTTTATGCATTTAGGCGACTTTCAATTTATGAGTTCTTTATTTCAACATATTCAAAATGTCCTGCCACATAATTTAATTATCCCATTTCCTGAACCATTTATTACCGGACTTGACCAGGCAAAATATTATGACTCCTTAGGTGGAGGCTTTGATCAAGTAAGTTCTTTTGGTAAAGTGACTATTCTGGGAAATGAAAGTACCGGAGGAAGTTTTTGGTATTATTACTTCGTTAGTATTTGGTTTAAAACTCCTATCGGAATACTTCTATTATTGGCTTGGTCTTTCCTTTATTTATTCCGGAAATCATTTACAGATATTTCGATGCACTTATTGATATTCTTAATCTTGCCTGTTGTTTATTTTCTTACAGTTTTTAGCTTTTTTTATAATACTCAATGCGGCATCAGACATATAATTTTTATATTCCCGTTTATCTGCATATTTGCATCACAAATTATTTCTTCCTTAAAAAATATTCAAGCTAAATTCATGTTGGGCTTTATTTGTATAGGTATTATGATCAGTGTGTTTATTTATCGCAACAACATGTATTCATATACCAATGAGTTTATTTTAGACAAAACAACGGCATTTGAAAAAGTGGGAGCTGCGAATCTGGAGTTCAAGCAAGGCGGCTTTTATCTTAAAAAATTCTTACAGAAACATCCAGATTTTCAATATGCTGTAAAAACTAAAATAAGCGGAAATTTCATTATTGGAACTGATGATTACCTGGATATTTTTAATAGAAGAAAGTATCAATGGATAAAAGCATATAAACCTTACGCCCATTTTAATTATAATTACTTACTCATAAAAGTTCCTTAAGTATGTATTAGAATTAATTTTTAATGAGCATATTTTTATTCGATTGCTCTTTCAACATTTGTTCATTGTTATTCCCTTTGTTATCCTTAATCGGTTTGGGAATTGGGAATTTCCCGTCTTCCAGTTTTTGAGTAAAGACTTTGTCTACATGAATCCATCGGCCATTTAGCCATTTAAATCCTTCGTAGTCACCATCCGGGATATAGGTCCATTTGTTTTGAGGTTCTTCCGTTTCAGATATCAAGTGGTCAAAAACAATCATCTTCAAATCTTCGTCATAATCAACCAGTGTACGTACATCTTTCTTAAATTCCAAACTATAACGGAACTGTGTAGGCTTTTTAATACTGTCTTCTTCAAAACTAAATAAAGGTCCACCAAAAAGAGGTTCTCCTTTTTCAGAGAAATGCAAAACGTCAATCCATTTTTTGGTACTCATTACAGCGTTTTCATCGAAGCCAAAAAGGGTATAATAGTTTTTCTTGTTATGTTGTGTTTGAATTATTTTATAATATACCGCACCTATCCATGAATCTTTTGTCCGGACTGAGTCTTCTGGGAATGCAGTAAATTCTGAATTGTCTTTTAGCGGTATCAATTTTAAAGAACCATCTGCTGTTTTAAATTGAATGGCTGCACGTTGCCGGGAATAGTAATCATCGTAACGTAGTATCCAACTGAAAATCTTAAAACTGCTGTCGGGTGCATAAAGTTTAGAAATTCCTTTAACCGAATCGAAAGGATAGTAAAATGAATTTTTTACCTGCAAGGCCCTGACAAGAGTTCTTATAAACAAACTATCCGTACGCATTCTTTCTGCTGTCAAACTATCCACAATCATGCTTTTTGCCAGATGTTTTAAAGTATCCTCTTTTTCTTTCAGTTTCTTCCTTTCGTTTGAATTAATGGTTTGAGAAAAAACTGCTATGGAAAAGCAAAAGTTAACCGTTAATAAAAGGATGATTTGTAAAACAGGGGTTTTCAAGTACTTTTTTTTGATATGATTAAAGTTACGTTGCTTAATACAAATGCAACCAATGAAATAGAATTTCTATAAAAGAAGAATGTTAAATTTTATTAAACTCAAAAATTATTTGCAAACGAAATCAGGGAATCAAAATCAAGATCGATATCAGGATGAGGAAGCTGTTGTTCCGGGTGCGTCGTTTTTATATAAACCGTATGCATTCCGGCATTTCTACCGAATAGCATATCGCTATGTTTATTACCCACCATAATTGAATTGGATAAATCTATTTCGGGAAAATCAAC
>JAYWEL010000071.1:0-27389 GCA_043779285.1 Chitinophagaceae bacterium
CACAGCTTATCTGCAAAAATGGATTAATACAAAAAAATTACAGAGTAAAGGAACTGGTAGTTTGTTTGCTCCCCGTGGCAGGGGCATGTCTTTTGGCCCTGCTGATACTTTATTGATTGAGGCATATAATCTTTTTAATACGGCAGTAAAAGAAAACCTGTTGATTGGTGAGGCGTCTGCCGATTATTATTACAGCCTGATGAAAAATAATTTTCCTGGCAGTTCATATACCATTGATGCGCAATCTACCCTGGCGGTGGAGTTTATCAATTTTGCACAAAGTAAAATCAACTTATATCTTGATTGTAAAGACGCTTCTTCTATTCAGCGTTTACGGGCACAAATAGATGAAGAGGATAAAACGGATGAAATTGCCAGCAGCCTGAACAGGATGGAAAAAGTAGCACAGCAGGAGTTTTATGAAGTGGGGTATATGCTTGAAAGAGCTATCAGTTTTATTAAAACAGATGATCCTGATTTTGCAAAAACACTGGAGGGGCGGATGTATTTTTTCAAAGCAAGGGGTTATTTTGGAAGGAATAAAAAAACAGTGGATATCGGCAATGCATTCCAGTATGCCTACACGGCGTATGCATCCGATAAAAATGCAGCCTTTATTCTGAACACTTTATCGGCACTGCATCTGGACAATAATAAAATTGATAGTGCAATATATTATGCAAAGCTGGCTATCATTGCTGCACCCAAATGGCGTTACCCCTACGTTACATTAGCTTTTGCTTATAAAACCCTGAATCATCCTGATTCGGCTATTAAATATTATAACAGGTCTATTGAAGTAAGTCCGGATAATGCAGATGCCTATGTAGATCTCGGTCATTACTATTATTCTCTCTCAGAAGGTGATTCGGCAGTTAGTTATTATGAAAGGGCTTTGCTCATTGAACCGAATAACCCGTATGCCAGTAATAATATCGGTTGGGTTAATTTCGGAAAAAAAAATTACGATCTGGCAATTTCTTATTTTAAGAGAAGTATAGCGGCTAACCCCCAATTTATTAATGCCTACAACGGACTCAGTAAATCATTTTTTGAAACTAAACTCTACGACTCTGCCAGGATTTATTATTCAAAGGCTTTTGCGAATTATAAGGATAAATCAATTGTCAATATTTATATCGGCAATTTTTATAAAGACCTGAAGGAATATGATTCTGCAAAGCTGTATTACCGGATGGCTGCAGAACTTGATCCTAATTATGAGGAAGCCTACAATAAGCTTGGCCTTGCCAGTTTTGAATTAAAACAGCTTGACTCGGCCAATTTCTATTACCATATGGCTTTGCAGGCCAATCCTTATTCAGCCTTTGCCCTTATTAATATTGGTATGGTGTTTAAGGAACTGAAAATGCCCGACTCTACTTATAATTATTTTCAACAAGCTGTCCGGCTTGAACCCCGCAACCCTTCCATCCTCAATAATCTCGGTGTCGTTTACGGGCAGGAAAAAAACTATGACTCGGCCAAATCCTATTTTAGAAGGGCACTATTTGTAAACCCAGATTATAAGCCTGCTTCCAATAATCTTATAAGAATATTCAAAGAACTGAATCAATTGGATTCTATCACTAATTCCCTCAAAGGCACTTCATTGATAGACCCTAACAGCACTACGTTCATGAATTATTTGGGGATGGCTTTCTTAGATCAGAAGCGATATGATTCGGCCCGTTGGTATATCCGCAGGGCTATTCAAATAGATTCGGTGAATGCACAACTTTACAGTAATCTCGGACTTGTATTCCAGGGGATGAAACAATATGATTCTGCCAGGTTGTATATGCAAAGAGCATTGGGTTTTGATCCCGATAACCAGATTATCTGGGGAAATCTTTCGGGTGTATTCAGACAGCTAAAACTTTTTGATTCGGCGGCATATTATTATAAAAAACAACTTTTCAGAAAAACTGTTCCCGGATTGCAGGCATATTTTTCAATTGGTAATTTCTATGACGATATGCAAGTGTATGATTCAGCAATTGTCTATTTCAGAAAAGTAATTAACCTCGATTCAAAATATAAGCCAGCCTATACACAAGCCGGCATTAGCTTTATGAAGGTTGAGCAGAATGATTCGGCGCTGATTTATTTAAGCCAAGCAATGAAGCTTGATCGTAATTCTTCCAATGGATCACTTAATCTCGGATTGGTTTATCATGCCATGAAGCAATATGATTCGGCCATTGTGTACATACAAAATGCAATCCGCCTTGATTCGACTAAAGTAAAATCATATTACCAGCTTGCCTGTATTTATGCATTGGCCAACAAACCAGAACAGGCTATACTTTATTTGAGACAAGCTTATGAAAGAGGGTATAAAAATATAGAAGTTCTCCTCACCGATTATGATTTGAAAAGGTTAAAAAATTTTAAAGGGTTTCAGGATATACTGGATAAATATTTACCAGATTGGAGAACCCGATAGTTATGCTATGGACAACAGCTTTTCCCATTACTGATTTTTCCGGACCCTCCAAATCTCGATTCCTCGGGACAAGTACTCCTACGAAGGGAAGCTTAGTAGCTTACTAATTTTTGAATTACTTCCCCCAACCTCGATTTTGCCAAAAACTGTTTTTCCAATTCCATATTAAACGGTATGGCGGTATCCATCGATGCGCAACGCATCACCGGTGCGTCCAGTAAATCAAAACAATGTTCGGCGATCCAAGCTGCAATTTCGCCTGCTATACCACTAATTAACGTGTCCTCATGCAGGATCAATACTTTACCGGTTCTTGTCACCGAATCACGGATAGCCTGATAGTCTAATGGAAGTAATGTTCTGAGATCAATGATGTCAATAGAAAGCTCAGGGTGTACTGCGGCATAGTCTTCGGCCCAATGCACTGCGGCACCATAGGTAATTATAGAAACTTCATCACCTTCTCTGACATGTCTTGCTTTACCAATTTCTATTTCATAATAATCTTCCGGCACGGGTCCGCTAATGGATCGGTACAATCCTTTATGCTCAAAAAACATCACCGGATTGGGATCATTGATAGCTGCAATTAATAACCCTTTTGCATCAATGGCGGTAGACGGATATACCACTTTTAAGCCGGGCACTTTAGTAAACCATGCTTCGTTACTCTGACTGTGAAATGGTCCTGCTCCCATACCTCCACCTGTTGGCATTCTAATAACCACATCGGCATTTTGCCCCCAACGATAATGAATTTTAGCCAGGTTGTTTACAATCTGGTTGAAGCCCACAGTAGCAAAATCGGCAAACTGCATTTCCATCATGGCCTTGTATCCTTCCAGACTCAAACCCAATGCAGTTCCTACAATCGCACTTTCACAGAGTGGCGTATTTCTCACCCTTTCTTTTCCAAACTCTTCTACAAAACCTTCGGTAATTTTAAATGCCCCGCCATATTCTGCTATATCCTGTCCCATGAGAATAAGATTGGGATGTTGCTGCATGGATTGTTTCAGCCCTTCACTAATAGCATCGATAAAACGAATGGACCGTGCTGTGTTTTCATTTTCAAGAATATTTTTTTGAAAATGGGACGCATACATATCTCCCAGTTCCTCTTCTTCATCCGGACTAACCGGTACTCCTTCAAATCCAATTTTTAATTCATCTTCAATTTTTTGTTTCAATTCGGATCGAATAGTAACAACCGCTTCCTTTGTTAATATATTTTGTTCCTGTAAATAATTTTCGAAATTCATTACCGGATCTTTTTCTGCCCATTCTTCAAGTAATTCTTTTGGAACATATTTAGTGCCGCTAGCTTCTTCATGCCCTCGCATACGAAATGTCATGCACTCAATGAGGTAAGGCTTTTGATTGGTTATACAATAGTTTCTCACCCCTTTAATGGTTTCAAAAACGGTCAATAAATTATTGCCATCAATCTGTATTCCTTCTATTCCATATCCATTAGCTTTATCTACCAAATTTTCGCAACGGTATTGTTCGTTCACCGGAGTACTGAGACCATACCCATTATTTTCTATGATAAAAATTACCGGAAGGCCCCATACGGCAGCTACATTCAATGCTTCGTGAAAATCGCCTTCACTGGTTCCTCCATCCCCGGAAAATGCCAGGGAGACTTTTTTTTCTTTTCGAAGTTTATACGCCAAAGCAACCCCATCGGCAATGGCAAGTTGCGGGCCAAGATGAGAAATCATTCCGCAGATATGATGTTCTTTTGAACCAAAATGAAAACTCCGTTCCCGCCCCTTGCTGTATCCATCTTTCAATCCCTGCCATTGTTTAAAAAGTTTGCTGAGTGGCATATTTCGGGAAGTAAAAACGCCCAGGTTCCGGTGCAGTGGCATGATCCATTCATCTTCGTCCATAGCCAGTGTAGCTCCTACAGAAATGGCTTCTTGTCCAATACCCGAAAACCATTTGGAAATTCTTCCCTGCCTTAACAGTAGCAACATTTTTTCTTCAATCATGCGGGGCCAAAGCAAGCTTTGGTACATGCTCAATAAATAATTGTCTGAGATTTCTTTCCGGTTGAATTGCATGCTGCGAAATTCAGCTATTCGGGTTGAATTAGCAAAGCCTGATGGGTTTTAGTTTTTCTGCTTCTTTTCTTCTTTAAATAATTGTGATGTACTGATACTGTAAAGAATACTAAATAAAAGGCCGTGCCAGAAACTATCAATTGTAAATTCGTCGACCATATTACTGGCAATTAAGACCACGATGGTATTGATAACGAGTAAAAACAATCCGAAAGTAATAATGGTAAATGGCAGGGTGAGTATGACCAGGATGGGTTTTAATATAAAATTCAAAATCCCCAAAGCAATAGCAAACCAGATGGCATTTCCATAACCGCCTACATGCACACCGGGTAATACTTGCCCCAAAATAAATGCAATGGCAGCAGCAACTAAAATGCGGATAATGATATGCATGGTTTTTTGTTTATTCCCCAATATTTCATTTTGAAAAAATATTCGGATTTTTTTTTAATTTTTTTTGTCAAGTAAACATTCAATCAATCATTTGAAAACCTGGTCAATTCAATATTTAAATTACGACCAGTTCATAAAACTCTTCTGGATTCAGGTATTTTTTTGCTACTTGCTGAATCTCTTCGGCTTGAATCAATTTGATTGTTTTAATCTGATTATAAAAATAGCTTTCATCCATGTCGTTTAAAATAATATTCTTCCAACGGCTGATGATCTGAAACGGGCCATCCAATGCTCCGAGAATAGATCCCATCATATAATTTTTTACCAACTTAAGTTCGTCCTCCTGAATAACACCATCCCGCAACAATTTCATTTCCTTATATACTTCTTCCACAGTAGCATCACATACATCCTTACCCGCTTCGGTACTGATGATCCATGCGCCGCCTTGTAAATGGTTTTGCAGATAACTGTGAATGCCATAGGTGTAGCCTTTGTCTTCGCGAATATTTTTCATTAACCTGGAGCCAAAAAATCCGCCAAACAATGCATTCAATACCTGCACATTTAAAAAATCGGGATGATGACGGTTTGGGAATGGACGAGAAATACGGATGGCTGCCTGTACCCCTTTTTTATCGTTTATAATACGATGCTTTTTTTCTGTAATGGGTGCAAATGATTTATCATCAATCGATCTTTCCTTATTGGGAATATCGCCCAAATGCTGATTCAAAATTTCTTCCAAATTATCGGGCAATTTACCTGCGGCAAACATCACCCATTTTCCTTTGGCATAATGCCCCTGATAAAAATTGACCATTTCATCGCGGGTTAAAGCTGCATAATCTTCATGATTATTAAATGTTCCGTATGGATGTTTTTCGCCAAACAAATGGGCATCCATCAGCCGGTTTGCCACATAGTCGCTCTTCTTCAATTTCACCGTCAAACCCTGTTGCATGTTTTGCTTGTAGATCTCTAATTCTTTTTCAGGAAACACCGGATCGGTTAATACATCTTTTACTACCGGCAATAATTCCTGAATATGTTTGGATAAACAGTGCAAAGTAAATGTGGATGTTTCACTGTAACAGGCCCGGCTGAAATACGCTCCATAATATTCAAACTGTTCACTTATTTGAAACGCCGTTTTGGAAGAGGTTCCATTCTTCATCAAAAAATTAGTAGCGGATGCAATACCTTTTTTTTCTTCGAACCAATTTCCAGCATAGTAAACAGCTTCGAGATACATCACTTCTTCTGCCCCGGCATCAATGGTATATACATCCACTCCATTTCTTAAAGTAAATTTTTTATATGGTTTCAATTGCAAGTTAAAATCTACTGCATCTACAATATGTGGCACTTGTTTACGATCGATCATTTGTTCTACTTATTTTTTTATAACAGTCTGTTAATTGTCGGAGTAATAATAAAGAGTGTTCGAGTTTTCTTCGCGGAAAATGTTTTTGCATTCGGTTAAAATATCTTCTGCAGTTACAGCATAATATTTTTCCAGTTCATTATTTATTAAAGATGCATCGCCCAATAACTCGTAAAAAGCCAAGCTATTGGCCCGGTTCATCACACTCATGTCTTCGAATGCAATCATGCTTTCGGTTTTGTTTTTTACTTTCTGCAGTTCCTCTTCCTTTACTACTTCCTGCTTCATTTGATCCAGAATTTTATTTAACTCCAGCTCAGCATCTTCCATCTTAACACCTTTCACCAGTTTGCCTTCAATAGTCAATAACCCATTGTCGGTTGTGCCCATATGATAACACTCGATACTACTGAAAAGCTGTTTTTCTTTTACCAACGATTGAAATAAACGGGATGAAGTTCCGCCGCTTAGAATCTCGGTTATCAGGTCTGCAATGAAATATCGTTCATCCATACGTGGATAAATATGCCAACATTTATACAACGCATCCAACGGTACATGGGCTCTTACTTCCATTTTCCTTGCTTCCGTTTGTACGGGCTCCTGTGGAATATTTCGCTTGTACTCATTGCCGGCAGGAATGCTGCCAAACCATTTTTCGGAAAGTGTTTTTACTTCTTCCAAACTCACATTACCGGCTACCACTAATATGGCATTTGCCGGACAGTAATGTTTATGAAAAAATGCTTTTACATCATCAAGAGTAGCATTTTCAATATGCGATAATTCTTTCCCAATCGTCATCCAACGATAGGGATGTTGCTTATAAGCCATCTCCCTCATCTTATGCCATACATCGCCATAAGGTTTGTTGATATAGTGTTCCTTGAACTCTTCGCAAACCACTTTTCGTTGTACGTTCAAACTTTTTTTACTGAATGCCAGCGAAAGCATCCGGTCGCTTTCCAACCAAAAAGCGGTTTCCAGATTTTCGGCCGGTAACTGTATATAATAATTGGTCAGGTCGTTTGTTGTGTATGCATTGTTTTCGCCTCCTGCCAGTTGAAGAGGTTCATCATACAATGGGATATTTACTGAACCGCCGAACATCAGGTGTTCGAACAAATGTGCAAACCCTGTTTTTTCCGGATCCTCATCTTTTGATCCAACATCATACATAATATTTACAACGGCCATGGGTGTTGATGTGTCCTGATGAACAATCACTTTCAAACCATTGTCTAAGCTAAATTTTTCAAATTGAATCATATCCTTCCGGTATTAATAACTTGTAAAAGTAGTTTAATTTGGGAAGCTACTGAACGTAAACCTTTATCAGGTTTTAGCTATAAATCATACATTCAAAATAAAATGTTTTGAATTTTGAATTTAATTTCAATTAAATCCATATTTCGCCGAATCAGCATTTTAACGCTTGTACCCGCTTCCTGAAGTTGATATTTATAGTTTGTTAAGTCCTGTTTAATATTATTGTTTATTCCTAAAACTATATCCCCTTCCTTTAACCCTGCCTTTTCTCCTGGCGAATCTTTGGCCACATCTCCAATGATAATTAACCCATCGATTAAGTAAAGTTCTATACCAGAATAAGAGTAGTCAAATGCTTCTTTATAGTGTGAATTGGGTTTGAGGTGAAACAAGTTTTTTTTATAATCCATAATCACATTAAATCTTCTCAAAATATCATTACCTATCAAGCCCGCCAGATAAGGATATGCGAGAATATCATGCTTATCATCATAAATCAATATGGGTACTTTCCGGAATTTATACGGGCCGAAAGATGCTTCTTTTATGACTGTATATAAAAGATCTACTTTCCCACCTAATCCTTCTGCTTGTTTATTATAAAACTTTCTTCGCTTATGTAACAATCCACTATCGCTGATAAACTCTTTTGTGAGCAGTAGGCTGAGGCCCGCACCTATGTCGTATAAAACTCTTGGTGTGTAACTATTAGCGTCTCGTACAGTGAGGTGTTGTAAGGGTAAGGTTGTTATCTCTGGATTAAAAGCCCACCCTCCTTTTGGTAACTTGAAATTGCCCTGTGAATAAAAAGAAATCTGTAAGCTGTCATAATCAAGTGCAATGATATAGCGGCTCAAAACAGAATAACCAATAATTCCATCAATAGGCAATCCATAAATACTGGATAAAACACTGTAATCGACAACATGAAAATTCAGGTCTTTAATGGTGAGATTTGGAAAATACAAGATTAGATTATTAACGAAACTCACTTTTCTGGAGCCGCCAATCCCCCGGATCATTCTTTCTGAAGGCTCCACTTTATAGCCGAAATACTTGACAGATGAAGAGTCTAATGAAATACCACCACTTCCCGTATCTAATATAAAATTTAAAGTATCTTTTGTCTGGCCTACGGTGGCATTTAATAAAACCACACCTCCGGATAGCATTTTAAACCGGAACCGTGTAATCAATTTCGATGCTGGCTCATCAAATAATTCTTGCGTAAAAGAAGTATTGACCAGCAAAATGCTGAACAGGAAAATCAGGGTTATTGGGGCGATTTTTTTGACCAATTTTTTGAATTAAATGTGAAAAAGAAGAATGTTAAACCATGTTGTTCAACATAAAATAAATATAAGACATTAAAGTAAGTTTTATTGTTAACAACGTTACTTGTTGAAACAGTAACTTACTTTTGCAATCTGAAAAAAATATCATGCAATTAGCCGACCTGTATCAAAAAGCACTGAATTTTGATTCCTTAACCAAGGAAGAAGGTATTTTTCTTTTTACACATGCGCCATTAACCGAATTGATGTTTGTGGCCGATGATTTAAGAAAAAAACAGGTAACACATGGAAAAGTAACCTGGCAGATAGACCGGAACGTAAACACTACCAATGTATGTGTGGCCAATTGCAAATTCTGTAATTTTTACCGCATTCCCGGACATGCAGAAGCCTATATCACGGACATGCCTACCTACAGAAAAAAAATCGAAGAAACTTTACGTTATGGTGGCGATCAGCTTTTATTGCAGGGTGGTCATCATCCTGAATTGGGATTGGATTTTTATGTAAAAATATTCAAAGAAATCAAGGCAGAATTTCCACATATTAAATTACACACACTCGGACCACCGGAAGTAGCCCATATCACCAAGCTTGAAAAATCGACACACCGTGAGGTGTTGATTGCATTGAAAGAAGCGGGTATGGATAGTTTGCCTGGTGCCGGTGCCGAGATTTTGGTGGATCGGGTAAGAAGATTGATCAGTAAAGGAAAATGTGGTTCGCAGGAATGGCTGGACATTATGCATGAAGCACATAAATTAAATATTACTACTTCGGCCACCATGATGTTTGGGCATGTAGAAACGATTGATGAACGATTTGAACACTTGATTAAACTACGTGAGGTACAAGCCCAAAAACCGGAATCAGCCAAGGGGTTTCTTGCTTTTATTCCATGGACATTTCAGGATGTGGACACCTTATTAACCAGAATTCGTGGCGTACAAAACCTTACAACTTCAGAAGACTATATCCGTATGATTGCCATCAGCCGTATCATGTTGCCCAATATAAAAAACATACAAGCTAGCTGGTTAACAGTTGGCAAACAGGTTGCCGAAGTATGTCTGCATAGTGGTGCCAACGACTTTGGTAGTATCATGCTGGAAGAAAATGTGGTGAGTGCTGCAGGAGCCCCTCATCGGTTTACTTACAAATCTATTCAGGACTCTATTCGGGAAGCCGGATTTGAACCGCAGTTAAGGAATCAGCAATACGAATGGAGAGAAATTCCGGAAACCATTGAAGAGCAAACAATAGATTATTAATTCAACTTTTATGAAAAAAAATTACTGGAAATCTATTCAGAAAATGCGCATTGTAGGCATTGCCGAAGGCGTATCATTTTTAATTCTTTTGCTGATAGCTATGCCGATGAAATATATGGCAGGCATACCGGAAGCAGTAAAGCTGGTTGGATGGGCACACGGTATTCTTTTTATCGCTTTCCTCATTTTTAGTTTTGAAGTAAAAAGCAATTTGAACAAAAACACTTTCTGGTTTTTAAAATCTTTTGTTGCCGCATTGATTCCTTGTGGCACGTTTTTGTTGGATAAGGAATTGAAAAAAGAACAAGCTGCTTTTACTGAAAACTAATCCCTGATTTTATTAAACATTTATTTCCATGAATTTAATCCAAGCCATTTTCAGCAGTCAGTATACCGATTTAAAAAACAAAAACCGCAACACGGATAAGGGTAGACTAAATGGCCTCATCATGATCACGATGGTTTTTTTCATTTTGCTCATGTCGGTTTTCACATTGATTTCTTCATTGGCAAGAAATACATCCATTGCGAAAGAGATACTTGGCATCAATTATATTTTTGGAACCGGTTGGTTGGAAACCAAACTACCCGGTTTGGCAGGTGCTGCCATTTTATTTGCCCTTGTTTATACATTGTTCGGCAAAAAAGAATTCTATGATTCGACGATTACTATTTACAATGAATTAGATGAAGCATCCCAATTGAAAGTTAAGCGAAAAGGAAGCAGGGCCTTATATGGAGCCATTTTTGTTTTTATGGTCAGTTTATTTATTTCGCTTATTTCTTTAGGTGGCTAAACGGTCACAAACCGGTAACCGATTCCTTTTATCGTAATAATTTCAAGTGCTGGATCTTCTTTCAGGTAACTGCGAATTTTGGTAATATACACATCCAGGTTGCGGCTGTTGAAAAAAGAATCGTTTCCCCAAAGTAGGTTCAGGATATCGCGACGATCGATAATTTTTTCCCGGTTTTCGTATAATACTTTTAGTAATTCACTTTCCCGGTAAGACAGTTTTTTTTCTTCCTTTCCATTACTTAATATCTGTCTGTTTAAATGGAAAGTGAATTTGCCAAAACTTACCGATTCTGCCGCGTTTTTCAGTTCCGGCTCTATTCTTAATCTCAGTGAATTTTGAATACGGACAATCAATTCTTCCATACTGAATGGTTTACGGATATAATCTGTACAACCAACCGTAAAACCTTTTAATACATCATCGGTTTGCACTTTTGCCGACAGAAAAATTATCGGAACCGCTTCATTTATTTTTCTTATTTCATCGGCAATAGTAAATCCATCCTTATTGGGTAGCATGATATCTAATACACAGATATCGGGTTTAATTTTTATAAATAAGTCTAACACTTTTGCCCCATCACCTTCCATCACTACTTCAAAACCCCTGCTTTCCAGGCTCTCTTTTACAATTTTACCCAGAAACAGTTCATCCTCTACGTATAATATTTTCGAATTTATCATGCCTGTTGTTTAGGTATTGAAACTACGAATCTGCTTCCGGAACCCTGCTTACTTTCTACTTTTACTTTTCCTTTATGTTGTTCAACGATATGTGAAACGTAACTTAATCCCAACCCATATCCCTTCGCATTATGCGTATTGCCATTGGGTACACGAAAGAATTTTTCAAATACTTTGTTTGTATACTCGGGTGCAATGCCAATTCCGGTGTCGGATACCGTTAATTCTACCTGTCCGTTTACACCCAAAAGCTGTACATCGATACTTGCATGGTCCTTACTGTACTTTAAAGCATTGTCCATTAAATTATATACCACACTCAACATATTCAACCGATCGGCATGTAAACTTGTATCTCCTGCTGTGGTTATAGTCAATTTTGTGTTTTGTTTTTCCAGTTGTAAGCGCATCGAATCAGCCACTTCATCCACCAGTTCTTTCATATCGAATTTCTCAAAAGTCAATTCTAATTCCTGGTTTTCGTACATCGACAATTTTAAAACCTTATCAACCAACAAAGACAACCGGTTTAATTCATTCGATGATATATCGAGATACTCCTTTGTACGTTCGGGATTATTCATGGCATTGAAATTCTTCAGGGCTTCTATGGCAACAGCAACCGTTGCAATGGGTGTTTTCAACTCATGCGTTACATTGCTGATAAATTCATTTTTTAATTCGGCCAAACGATGTTGCCTGATCATATTCCGATATAACATTAAAAAAGCCATGATGGTAAAGGCAATTAGAAATAAAGAGAATAAAAAAGGTATGGTAAGCTTATTACTGATAAATGAAAACGTGTTTCCCAATTCAAGCCGATACGTAATAGGATTAGTAAAACCAACCCGTACTTCATTAAAATGAAACCTCACTGAATCGGGTAAGTTATCTATCCGGGTAATTGAAAAAGGGATCATCAGTTTTTCTTCGTCCATCACTTTTTTATAGGCCGTTGTAATATCTGCTATTTTCAAACTATCCTGCAAGGAATCAATGCCTGCCATCATTTGATGAACACGATCACCCATAAAATTGTAATCTCTTCTTCTTTTTTCTCTTGTGCTGTCATTTCCTTTTGTCTTTTGTCTTTTTTCAAAAGCCATATACATGGCTTCCTGTATGCCAGGGTCTTTCTTCATGGTATCCGACATTCGATCTCGCACCACATTCATCATGGCAACTAAATCTCCACTCTTTCGTTGTGAATTTGACAGTGGTTGGCCTTCGACTATCTTAAACCGGAATTTTTTATCTATGGCCATTTCTGATTCTGGCATATTGAAATTTAATTTGGAAGATTGTAACCTTCGAACAGTTTCGCGGAACATCATATTACTGCGTATTTCCAATGCACGGGTTTCCCGGTCATAGCTATCATTAAGCCAATACAATTGAAAGCCAATAATAACAAACAACGATGTCCCCATCAATAAAAGCAACCAACGAAAATTCTTCATGTTTTTTATTTTCAAAACAAATTTAACTAATTCAAATTCCCGCAATCAGTTCATTAACCTTATTTAACCTTATACCAAGATGACTTAACATCTCTTTAATAGAGCTTTTCATTACTTTTGAAAATCAAATAATAAAAATGAAAAAAATAATATTTACAGGATTGTCCCTGTTTTTTTTAGGTAATCTGTTTGCCCAGATAAAAGAAGGAAAAATTGTTTATGAAAGAACTGTACAACCTCAAATGAGAATTTCCGGAAATGGGCCAGGAGGCATGCCTCCTGGAATGAATGAAGAGATGATGGCCCGGTTTCAACGTCCCCGTACCAATAAGTTTGAATTATCTTTTGCCAATAATCAAACCTTGTGGCAACAAGTGGAAGAACCCAATCAGCAAAACCAAAACTTTGGTGGTGGTGACCGTAGTGGTGGTGGCGACCGTGGAGGCATGCAAATGCGTGTTGTAATGGCGGGTGGTGCAACAGAAGAAATAGTTTATACCAATATTAGGGAAGGAACCAGTATTTCTAAAAAAGCCTTGGGTGTAGACGATTTTCTGGTAAGTGACAGCATCAAAAAAATGAGCTGGAAATTATCCGGAGAAACACAGGAAGTATCCGGATACAATTGCCGGAAAGCAACTGCACAAAAAATAGGAACCAGAATGGAAGTGAAAATGGTTAATGGCAAGATGGCCCGATCAGAAGTGGCAGATACTTCAATTTATGTGGCCTGGTTTACAACCGATATTCCGGTATCAGCCGGGCCTGATTTACAGGGTCAATTACCCGGAGCCATTTTAGAACTGAATATTAATAATGGAAGAACAGTTTATAAAGCCGTATCCGTTTCCGATCAAATAAAAGTCACCGATGTAAAAGAACCAAAAGGCGGGAAAAAAGTAACTGCTGCTGTGTTTGCTAAAAAAAGAGACCAGTTTATAGAAGAAACAAGCTCGAACATGCAGGGGCAAGGTCAGGGTGGAAACAGAACGATTATCATGAATCACTAAACTATTTTGACATAAAAAAACCGCTGAATTTTCGGAGGTTTTTTATGTCTTAAAATTCAATTACCCGTCCTCGTTCGTCGTCTTTTCTTTCCGATTCGTAAACCAACACTTGTATTCTCCACTCCATCATTTCATAAGCCATCATTAATTCTATTTTCAAATGCATTAAATTTTTATCCTCGGTTGCAGGTGCAAATATTACATGGAAAAATCTTTTATCTTCTGTTGGCTTTTCATATACCCCTTTAAATTTATATTGCTGGCCGTCATTAAATCGTACCGATAAATTATTTAACTGATTATAAACGCTTTTAAACTTTCTTTCGGTTTGCATAAAATCATTGGAAGCAAATAGCAATGACTGCCAACTGTTGATCTCCTTATTCAATGAACTGTATCGGGTGATACTGCAATTCAATGAACCCGCAGGATTTATTTTACTTGTATAATCGGCAGATTGTGGATTTTCTACAATTAGATCGCCCATGATATTTTTAAACCCGTTTGGAAAATCTCTAACAATTTTTTCCATATCCAATGCAAAATTAGAAATGGTGCCCGGTAGTTTTATTTGTGCCTGTAAGGACTTAAAATGAATGGCTAAAAACAGCAGAATGAGGCTATATTTTTTCAAGCAGTCTGGATTAATCCGTGATTTTTATAATTTGCAAAATAGTTAAAATCTATCTAGCTACATACTAATTTAAACATCCAGACGTTTGAAACATATAAACCCAACCCTCTATGAAAAATAAATCAGCAGAATTCAGTCGCGAAGAAGCCCGGATTTATAAAAATTATTACCGCCCTTCTTTCAATATTTTTCGCATTTTCAAATCCATCTTGGGTGTTCTTATTTCCGGTTCGCCACAAGTATCCCAACACCGTAATTATAATAAATAAATAGTTCTGAAAATAAAAAAAAGGCTTCCAATGGAAACTCTTTTTTGTAAATTCATTAGCTATCTATTACTGCATAATACGAATGTTCTGCATAGTCCGTTCCATGTTTTTTGGTATTTGCGGCCCGCCTGACTTATTTAAATTATATGTAAAACCTATGATGAAGAAGCGTCTAAGAACAAGGCTCTGGGTATCTTCTACAAAGTTGTCGCCAATATTGCGGTTGATGCTGATGTTTTGATTCAGCAAATCATTAATTCCGAATTTAATTTCCCCGTTTTTCTTTTTAAATAGCTGTTTGGCAATACTGGTATTTAGTATAGATAACTGCTGATTAAACCCAGTGGCACGGCCGGTATTGGCTGTGTAATCAAAATCTAAAGCAAACACAAATCCTTTTGGCATCAGGTAATTCAGATCGGCAGAATATACATGGGTATAGTAATTCTGATTCAATGTGGATTGGATGCTGTATTTGGCTTGTGTATAGTTAATACTTGCTCCAACGCCAATATCGAACTTCTCTTTCAGGTTATAATTAATTTTAAGATCTTCCCCAATCGTGAAATTATTAGTGAAATTATTTTGTCCGTTAATCATGTTCACATCCCTGTTTACCATGATACGTGTATTCGTTGTATAATTTCCACCCTTTAGTTTTTTAATCGGAAATCCAATGGTCAAATTTCCACTTCCTGCATAAGTACCATTCAGGTTTACAGGCAAAGTATTGGTTATACCTAAAGCATTAATGGTGGATGAATTAACAATTTTGTTTTGTGTGTTGCTGAAGTTTACAAAAGCAAACATGGTTTTGAATCTGTAGATATCAAAGAATGTATAATTCAAACTAAAATTATTTATGAACTCCTGTTTCAGATTCTGGTTTCCGGAACTTATGTTTAACGGATCGGCCACATTGGGTACCGGTTGTAACTGCGAAACACTTGGCTGGTTGGTTCTTCCGCGATAATTGAAACGAATATTTTTTGCTCTTGAAAACTGATAGGTTGCAGAAGCATTCGGGAAAATATTCCGGAATGTTTGTGCAATCACTGTACTCTTAGTCAGGTTATCACTTATTAGTCTGGTTTGTTGTACTGCGATACCTATCTGAAAATTATATTTCTTTTGGATGTATCTGAAATTGGTTCCGAATCGGTCGGAGATATTTGTATTCTCGAAATGATTGGTTAGTTGAGTTTGAACAATATCGTATGCTCCCGTAGAAGCATTATACCTGAATGTACGGTTATCCGAATCGGTGAGATTATTGTTGTGCGAATAATTAAACTCCATCACTTTATTTTTTCCGATTGGCTCTGTAAATGATGCTCCTATTGAATAGTTATTCGTTGTATTATCCAAACTGGTTTGTTGATCCTGTATACGATCCATCAACTTCACACCACTCTTATCAAAAAACTTATTGGCCGAATAGTTTTTTGTAAACCGGTCATTCACCGTATTGGTTTTTGAATAGTTTATGGATAAGGTTCTTCCTTTTTTACTTCGGAAACGGCGACGGAAGATTAGGTTATTGGTGAGGGTATAACCATCTCCTTCTGTTTCATTTATGGTACGGGCATTGTTTAATAAATATTTCCTCACTGGTGTGTCTGCAAAAGAATATGTTGAGTCGTTACTATATCTGTTTGAATTCTGAAGACTTAATGTTGGGTTATAAATAATGGAGTTGAATGAATCGATAGCATACACCATGTTAAAATTAAACCGGTGATTATTAGTTTCGTTGCTGGATATGGTGTTCTTAGTCCGGTTAATGACCGAATCTTTAAAAAATGTTTGCCGGTAACTATTCTGCTCATTTTCAGTTAAGGCATGATTAAAAGAATGGCTACCATTCACATCCAATTTTTTACTCCAGGTATCTTTATAATTTAATCCGGTGTTCCAGCTATTCGTAATACCATTTAATCCGCCCACACCGGTAGCACCCATATTCATACCGCCGCCAGCACCTCCGGCACCACTGCGTATAACTATTTGTGCACCACCACCACCACCACCCATACCAGCACCACCGGCCGCACCACCGCCACCAAAAAAGTTCATCATATCACCCAAACTAAAACCCATATTATTGGTGTTGTTGGCTTTCGCAATCAGCGATACCTGTCTGGCTCCTTTAAAAATATTCGTTGAAAGACTTGCATCATATCTACCCTGATCGCCAACACCTGCAGTTAATTTTCCAAATGCACCTTTCTTTTTATCAGCTTTCATTTTCAGGTTAATCGCTTTTGTTCTGCTTCCATCATCAATGCCATTAAACTTAGCTTGCTCACTCATATCATCAAAAACTTCTACCGCATCAATCATATCGCTGCGAAGATTTTTGGTTGCCAATTTGGGATCGTTACTGAAAAATTCTTTGCCATCTACATATACTCGTTGTACTGTTTCTCCCTGTGCTTTTACCGAGCCATCTTTTTCAACCACTACACCCGGAAGTTTTTTCAACAGGTCTTCTACATTGGCATTTTCTTTTACTTTAAAATAATCTGCTTTATAGGAAATAGTATCTCCCGAAACTTTGATGGGCACTGCACTTACGGTAACCTCACCTAAAGCCAAAAATTCTTTTTCCATTTTAAGGTCGGTCAGGTCGATATTTTTATCTGTTGCAGAAACGGTAAAATCTTTTTTAAGAATAGCCAATCCTTTATGAGAACCAAGTAATCTTAATTCGCCATATGGCAACCCCTTGAATTCGAAATATCCATTTTTATCGGAAAGGCCAAAATCAATCAATGAAGAATCTGCGGCAACAATGATAGAAAGCGTTGCATCACTCACCGGCAATCCGGTATCTGATTCAATTAATTTTCCTTTCAACGTTCCGTCAGTCTTTTGTGCAAATGCATTCATCATGACAAACATTGCAAACAAAGAGAAGAATATTTTTTTCATAAAATCAAGTTAATGAGGTCACGAAAATAAACCCTACACATGATACAGGAGGTTAATTGATGTTAATGAATGTGCAATGGCGTTTAAATCATGTGAGTGGCTAGCTGAAAAGATATTCAACATCTTCTCTTGTCAATGATTTAGCAAAACTTGTTTCGTCAGAAATCAGGTCTTTTGCCAATGCTCTTTTTCGTTCTTGCAGTGTTAGTATTTTATCTTCGATTGTGTCTTTACATATCATGCGATATGCAAAAATATTTTTTGTCTGACCAATACGGTGAGTGCGGTCAATGGCCTGTTGTTCTACTGCCGGATTCCACCAAGGGTCTACGATATATACATAATCGGCCGAAGTAAGGTTTAATCCGACACCTCCGGCTTTTAAAGAAATCAAAAATACCCTGATTGTTTCATCTTCCTGAAAACTTTTAATAGCCACTTCCCGATTGGGTGCTGATGTACTTCCATCGAAATATGCATATTTAATGCCCAGCTCATCCAACTTTTCGCGTATCAATGCCAGCATACCTAAAAATTGCGAAAATATCAATGCCTTGTGGTTGCTTATGTTTTCAATGATCTCTCGGGTAAGTTCTTCTAACTTGATGGAGTGATTGGGCAACTTGACTTCTTCCGACATGATAGCTGGCGAATCGCAGATTTGACGCAGCTTCATCAAACCCTGCAAAATGGTTAACTGCGATTTTTGAATTCCTTGTGACTCAATGGTACCTAATATCTGGCTGCGGTATTCGTTTCGGTATGCATCATATATTTTACGTTGCTCCTTTCGCATTTCGCAGAAAAGAATTGTTTCCGTTTTTTCCGGAAGATCTTTTGCAACCTGTTCTTTTGTTCTTCGTAAAATGAATGGGTACAGAATTTTGCGTAAGTGTGTTTTTTGTTCCTGCTCCCCAAACTTATCAATAGGTATGGAAAATTCCTGTCGGAAATATTCTACACTTCCTAACATGCCCGGATTCAGAAAATTCATCTGTGCAAAAACATCAAATGTATTATTCTGCAATGGTGTACCACTCATGCATAGACGATGCTTGGTGTTTAATAACACAGCGGCCTTGGTTACTTTACTTGCCGGATTTTTGATTGCCTGTGATTCATCCAGAACAGTAAAATCAAAATTAATGGAGACAAACAATTTTACATCGCTTCTCAGTGTTCCGTAGGTAGTAATAACAATATCTGTTTTTGTCAGTTCTTCTTTATACCTGGTACGGCTACTGCCATGATGTATTTGATAAGTAAGCCCGTTGGTGAATTTTTTTATTTCATTTTCCCAGTTATAAATCAAGGTTGTAGGACAAACAACCAAAGAAATTATTTTTCCGTTCTTGTTTTTGATATGCTGCAAATACGTAAGGGCCTGGATGGTTTTACCCAAACCCATATCGTCTGCCAGAATTCCACCCCATCCTATTTCTGACAAATAATGAATCCAGTGAAAACCGGCTACCTGATAGGGCCTCAATACGGCATTCAGATTTTCGGGAATGTCTATTTCCTTGATTTTTTTAAAACTTTTTAGCTGTTCGTATTTCTTCTCCAGCTCAAACATCAACTCATCTTCATTTCTGTTTTCATACAACTCATCAATAACACTAAAATGAAAATTGGAAAGTTTCAGGTTATCTGTTTTTCCTTCTCCAACCTTGAACAGTAAAGAATATTTTTTCAACCAGTCTTCCGGCAAAATCCCCATTGTACCATCCCCCAGTTGAACAAACTGCTGTTTGTTCGCAATAGCTCTTTTCACTTCGGCCACTGTTACTTTCTGGTCACCGAAAAATATATCCACTTTGGCATCAAACCAATCGGTATTACTGCTGATGTGAATGCGGGTAGTTGGTTTAGTTGTATTGAAACGAAAATTCTTCAAGGCCTCGAATCCAAATACGGGCACTTTCATTTCCTTCATGGAATCGACAAACAAAAAGAACCAATTGTTTTTCAACACATCAATTCCTTTCAATATCAACCCGCCGGTTTCTTCCTGAAAAATAAACCCCGAATGAAGGCTTGCCAGTTTTTGAATAAATGTTTTTTCAAACTCCCTGTCACGTTGTACAATCGTTACCTGTTCGCCTTGCGGAACAACCACTTCGTCACGGTCTTTATATTTTGTTTCGTAGCCCTTATAGGAAAATACGGCTTGAAATACAAGGTAGTCGCCCTTTTCAGAAAGCATCAACTTTACATCCGGCACACCGGCTTTCACTTCCAACAGTAATGATTCATCAAAAACAACATCGTATTCCCTGGTTAGCGGAATGATCAGTTCTGTCAAACTATGATCCCACTCTTTTTGCGAAATGGAAAGCATCCCGGTTGGTAAAAATTTTTCTACCAGGGTCATCACTTCCTGATTTTTCCATAAATGCAGCTGATGATTTTTTAAAAAGAATAAAGGGCTGTCACTTTCGTTTTCGTCCAACGAAAAGTCCTTCCCATGTATTTTAATAAAACATTTAATCTCAAATTTTCCATTACGGCTTATCGTGAAATTTGGTAGGATCGGAGAAGAGATCAAAAGCATCTCTTCCAAATTTGTGGTCTTGAATTGTTTCGATTCTTTTAATTTAAATACATAGTGGCTTTCCGAATTTCCTTCGAATATTTTTTTAAGCCTGGGTAACATATATTCGGCAATCAACAACCTGGTTTCTTCGGGCAGATCGTCTTCTTCATGATGAATGATATTTTCCCATATTCCGGAAAATGGTGAATTCCGGCTGATGTATTTATTAATCTCTAATTCCTGCAATTTTCGTAACAGGCCTACTTGTAATTTATCCTGTTCACTTAAATTATCCACATTCACGTACCGCGACATGTCTAATTTTTCTACATGCCCTACAAATCCCTTTCCGCTTTCATTCCCATCACCCAATACCACATCGATGGTAAATTGCGGATAATTTTTTTTATTAAAATTGAAAACAACGCCTAATTTTTTTCCTTGTTTTTCCTTAACAACTTCTGTTGCAACTTCTGTAGTCGTCACTGGCTGAAAGCTTTCAGTTATGGGCTTGTTATACGAAACCACCGATGCGTTTAACCGGGTAATGCTGTTATTCAATACCCTTAAAAAAGGTTTGCCATCTTTATAACTGAATTCAAACTTTCCATCCAATTCATCGTTTAATGAATAGCCATAAAGAGCCAGCAATTTATTTTTTTCTTTATCCCAATTCCGAATACTGTCGAAATAATATGCTCCATATGCATTTAACAATTGCACGAAAACAATAACTTTTGGCAGACAGAGTGGATATTCAGGATCAACATAATCGCAACTTGTATCAAAAAATCGTTCATCATTTTTTTTGATGATGACTTTATACATATTGCCTTCCAGTTTTACAGATGCGGTAACTACTTCATCGATGGCCGACTCGATCGTTGCTTTTTTTACCCGCAGAAAATCTTCGGCTTGTTCAAGTGTTTGTTCCGAACATAACATACGGATTGTGCGTATGTCAATCTTGTTCATTTTTGCAATGGTATGACGCTGATCGAATTTTTTTTCTGCATTATGTAAACGACCACTATCCACCAACTCCTGCAATTGAAATAATGCCCCTACTTCGTGACGGCATATCTCGCCTAAATTATACGGACATGAACAACGGACCGAGAGTTCCTCTTTGTCGTGTAGTTTTTGAATATTTACTTTGTAAACCGTAGCATAGTTATCATCCTTCACCCGGAATACCGCACTGTTAAACATATCATCATATTCAATCAGTTCGGCATACCCTATGGCATGTATTTTTTTCCCTCTGCGAATCACCTCATCGGTGCCGTGGGTATAAATAAATTTTTTAAAATGAGAGCTGGCCATTGAACAGTAATGCTTTAGTGGTCTTTATCAATTCCCAGTAGGGTAATTGACAAAAATAAATGATTGAAAGTCATTATCCAATGCAGAAAAAATTAAAAAATAATAAACCTTTTCTGTTCAATTATTTTGTAAATAAAGGATTATCTTTATCTGTTTTACTTTTTATTATTTAGGCTGTAATAACAGTTTTCCTTCATTATATACGGGTAAAACATTTGCGATATCGGCCGTCAGGCAAAACCGGATATCGTCTTCTACACCGAAGCCCATCAGCCGGCTATAATGAGATGCTTCATTTTTTTTCATAAATGCAAACACATCGTCTTTGGCTTTTTCGTATAGCGATTCGGCAATATGAGAAGAGTCGCATTGAATTTCAAAATGTTCTTTAATTTTTGAAATAACTGCACCTGCAAAAAGCGTATCTTCTATATTGATCTTATCTTTCCAGGCTGCACAACCCAGGATTACCGGTTGATTTTTTTCAATCAAATAATCGCATACAGCAGTCAGGTTGGGGAAAGATCCGGTTATAATTCCTTCTGCATTATTATCCAGAGCCATTTGCAACAACCTGGTACCATTGGTTGTGGTTAATACGATTGTTTTTCCTTTTATGAAAGATTCCGGATAGTCAAAAGGCGAATTGCCATACTGAAGTCCTTCAGCAATTTTTCCATCCCGTTCACCGGCTGTAATGCCCTCAATCTGTCTTCCAATCTCAATGCATCTTGCAACACTATCCACCGGAATAATTGCCTTGGCTCCGTTATGCAAAGCGGCTGCAATGGTAGATGTAGCTCTTAACACATCAATAATGACAACGATGCTTTTATCCACATCAAATAAATGTAAAAGGGCCGGAGAAAAACAGGTATATAAGGTGGGTTTAGATTTCATGCTGATCATTTATTTTTCCAGCAGTTGTTTCCATTGATTGGACTCTGCATATTTTTTAATAACTAAATTTCGGTTTTCTAATATGGTTGACATATATCTTTTCATAAACAAATTCTCAACCAGTTTTCCAAGTATACCATAGGGTGTTTCAAAATAAAAAATATCAATCATGATCGTTCCATTATCACATGGTTTAAACCAATGCTCATGCTTCATTGTTTTAAAATCACCCACGAGTTGCTCATCGATAAACTGATCCGGAAATTTCATGCTGGTGATTTTAACACGCATTACCCTGGTCTTATACAAATGTCTTGCACGCCAGGTAACGGTTTCACCTTCATTTATCAACCCGTTCCGGATACCGGCCACTGCCTCTTCTTTAAACTCAGACATCGATCGCTGATGAAGATCAATACTGCGGCAAAGATCGAACACCCGTTCTACAGGTGCTGCAATAAAAGTGGTGAGATGAATAGTGGGCATTAATCGCTGATTTGGTTTTGGTTGAAAATCAAATTATCAAACAACGAAACAGAATTATAGAAAAGGAATTTTTACAACTTTTGCCTGTACTTGCTTGTCTCTGATTTTTATATAAACAATGGAATCATTTGTGCTGAATTCTTTTTTTACATACCCCATACCAATGGCTTTATTTAAACTGGGCGATTGGGTTCCTGAAGTTACCACACCCATGGTATTTCCTTCCGCATCTGTTATTTCATATCCCTGACGGGGAATTCCCTTATCAATCATTTCGAAGCCGACCAGTTTTTTACTGATGCCTTCGGCTTTTTGTTTTTCCAAGATTTCTTTGGCGGTAAATTCTTTTGTGAATTTGGTAATCCAACCCAAACCCGCTTCCAGCGGAGTTGTTGCGTCGTCAATATCATTTCCATACAGGCAATACCCCATTTCCATTCGCAGGGTATCTCTTGCACCTAAACCAATTGCTTTAATTCCTTTGGATGCACCCGCTTCGAAAATGGCATCCCATATTTTGGAAGCATGATCCTCTTTGTCTTCGAAATAAATTTCTACTCCGCCGGCACCGGTATATCCCGTTGCACTGATCAACACATTTTCTACACCAGCAAATACACCTTTTACAAACGTATAATATTTAAGATTTAAAATATCTGTTTCGGTTAATGATTGCAAAATTTTTGTTGCTTCCGGACCTTGAATGGCCAATAAGGCGGTCTTATCAGAAACATTATGCATTTCTACCTGATCCTGATTGTGAGCCATAATCCAGTTCCAATCTTTTTCAATGTTGGATGCATTCACCACCAGCATGTATACATTATTTTCCTCTATACAATATACCAGCAAGTCATCTACTATTCCTCCATCATTATTAGTCAGGCAATTATATTGTGCTTTTCCAATGGTTAGTTTAGAAACATCGTTCGTGGTTAACTTTTGGATTAAGGCTACTGCATTAGCACCTTTTAAAATAAACTCACCCATATGACTCACATCAAATACACCCGCCGATTTTCTTACGGTAAAGTGTTCGTCGTTAATTCCTGTATACGAAACAGGCATATTATATCCTGCAAACGGCGCCATTTTTGCACCCAATGAAATATGCTTATCTATAAAAGGGGTGTTCTTCATGTTGAAAAAATTGATGGGCACAAAGATAAGGTTGTACAAGTTTGCATCATGAAAAAAGACTCCATCAGGAGTCTCTTTCTATTGTTTGGGTTGGATCTGACATTTTCTTAGTTAAAAAAATTAACCATCGAGAAAACCGGCGTAATCAACAGGGACCCAAAGTCTTCTTTTACATCACCTACACTTTCTTTTTTTCTTGTAGTTGATTCTTTTACTTTTTCCAATTGCTGCTCAGCTTTTTCCAGCTTTCTTTTTTCATCTTCTATTTTCTTTTTCCAGCTTTCAATTTCATCTCTGATTTCTTCCTTGCTTTTTTTATACCGATAATCTTCCGCATCATTTGTTCTTTTATTATTCATTTGCAAACCATCAACTCTTTCCAGTTGACCGTTGGCTCTCATAACATACTCCACATTTGTATCCCACTCTATATTTTCATCTAGGTCCACATCCACATCCCAGTTTCTGTTGTTCCAACGATTATTTCTCTTTACCCGAAAATTAACCGGGTGATAAAAATCGGTAACCGACTCATCCACCACAATTTTTTTACCTTCCGGAACCTGAACTTCTACCAATACTCTTTGACCTCGGAACTTGCTTGCACGGTCAATGGCTAATCCACTTCCAAGCCCCAGCATACCATCAAAATAGTTTGCATTAAACTGCACTTTTTCTGCCCTGTCGAGTGCAATTTTTTTGGTTTTACCTGCACTATATTTCCATATTTTCACATGATAGTTCGAGTCCAGGCTACGGTTAAATTCAATATTTATATTGGCATATTTCAAACTGTCTTCCGTAATATCCCATCCTTTATCCGTTTCAATCCACCACACGGCAGAACTGAATTCAATTTCGGGCTCTGTAACTTTTATCATCATCAGGTTATTGGCGGGTTGTGTTATTTCCATATCTGTACTCACTTTTTCATAGCGATTAAACTCCTGAACCATACTGCTCACAAAAAATGGAAGTGTTACAAATCCCAATCCCCATAATCCGCCAAATATCCATCCCAGGTATCTTTTCTGAGACTTCACATTCAACAACCTTCTAACCAACCAGGTAAAGAATGCAACGATTGGCACAACCAATAATAATATAATAGTTGTCCAGGCCAATGTTTGTTGCCAGAAACCATCCAACAGAAAATCTAATGCTGCTTTTTTAAGTGGCCACATACCAATGCCGCCAAAAACCACAACCATGAATGCAATGAATAATCCCAATGCAATAGAGCCGCCAACAAATATGAAAAAAGCTTTGAAAAGTATGCCGATGGCATGTCCTAATCGACTGGCAACGGGTTTAGCAGACTGTCTTACTTCATTGGCAAAATCTTTACCCCTGGTACTTGAAAACTCTTTTGCTTTATCACTCAAATTTTTAGCCGAGTCTTTTAATTCCTGCCCCATATCGCCCATCTTTTCTTTAATCTGTTGCATTTCGTCTTTCACATTCTGACGAATTTTATTTACATCTACATTCTCCCCACGCATTTCCATTTTATCGTACGGTGAATTGGCCAAAGGCAACACAATCCACATGACAATATAAGCCAGGAAGAACGTGCCGGAAAGAGATCCGAAAACTATACCGGGAATAAAAGAACCTCCATGAAACCCCCACCAATTAAATGACCCAAAAATGATATTTAATAAAAGTGGTCCAGCAAAAATCAGGCGGAATATCCATGTTTCTTTATTAAAATAGGCAGCCAATCCACTTGCAACACCACCCAATATTTTATCATCCGGGTTACGGAACAAACGCTTTCCTTTGTAACTGTCCAATTCTTTTTCAGGTAGTATAATCCATAATAAGATATATAAAAAGAATCCAAAGCCCCATCCACCAAAAGCAACAATGGCAAACAATAAACGGACAATTGCCGGATCCACATTTAAATAATCTGCCACACCCGCACATACACCGGCAATGACTTTATCAGAGCTATCCCGGTATAAACGTGTTCTTTTTTTAGGTTCAGCAGTATAGGCCGTTTTCCCATTATTCGCATTCAGTTTTTGATGCTCTTCATCTTCCGCTTCCAACTCTTCAGGCCTTCCCATACTCTTGATGATTTCGTTTATATCTTCATCCGTAATATTTGCAGAACCCTTACGAACTTTATCATTCATCAATTCAGCAATCCGGTTTTCAATATCATTGATAATTTCATCCCGTCCATCTTCGGTTGAAAAATACTTACGCAAACTTTCAATATATGCCTGCAATTGTTCATATGCGGAATCCTCAATTGGAATCACCATACCTGCCAAGTTTATATTTATGATCTTTTTCATGTTGTATTATTTGAATTGTGTATTAGTTAGTTTTTACTGTCAATATGTTTACGGCATTCGACAATTCGGTCCAGGTGTCTTCCAGTTCTTTATAAAATGCTCCGCCTTTTTCAGTTAGTGAAAAATATTTTCTGGGCGGTCCGGAATTACTTTCTTCCCATCGATAAGAAAGCATATCTGCATTTTTCAACCGGGTTAATAAAGGATAAAGTGTTCCTTCCAGAATATGCATATTCGCCGAACGCATCTCCTCTACAATATCACTGGGATAAACCTCGCCTCTACGGATAATAGATAGGATGCAGAATTCCAGGATTCCTTTTCGCATCTGACTTTGTGTGTTTTCAATGTTCATAATCTTAAATTTTCCATCGTTTTTTAAAAAATTAATTTTCGTTGTTTTTTAAAATATGGTGTTTTGATATATCAAAGATATGGTAACATTTAGTACCATGCAACACATAGTACTAAATAATTTATATTTTTTTTAGCCATGGCTATAAAATACAACATAACGCATTTATAATAAATGATTTATCAATGATTCAATGACCCAAAAAAATATTTCCATTCTTGACAAATGATTGTTTTAAATACATAAATGGCATGCTAAAAGACCAATAAATAGGATTGTTAACCTTTTTATGGCTTGTTTCCAGAAGTTATACCATCTTGATTTACTAAATAGTCCAACGCCCGCCTGACCGGACGGGCAGGGACTATGTGTAAATCTTAGATGGTATTATACCGCAGAAAA
>JAYWEL010000072.1:0-2213 GCA_043779285.1 Chitinophagaceae bacterium
GTTCGGAAGAAAGTTTTAAATGATACATAACACCCGGTTTGGTCCCTACAATTTCTACCGGGTCACTAATTTTATTACCCGATTTTAAAAAAATATCGAATTGATTTTCCCGCCAGTTAAAACCCGATGAACCGGCACCATAATAATTCCCCATATCCTGCCATATCCAACCATCCGGTTCAGTTTGATTTTCCCATTTATCCGTATTTAAAATAATAGATCCATTTATTTTTTTAATCCCCATTTCTTTAATTGCAAAAATGAATCTTTCCATCAATTTCTCTTCATTTGCAAAATCCCATCGCCAACTACCTAATGTAGGATCGCCACTACCATGGAAGATGATGTTTCCATGAAGTATTTCATTTTTAATTTCTCCTTCAAAATTCATGGTGGTTTTATACTGGTAGTCTTTCCCAAGAAGTTCAAATGCCGTAACACTGGTGATTACTTTTTGTGTGGAGGCCGGAGCCAATCCGATCTGCGAATTTTTATCAAAAACTAAAAGTCCGTTTTTTGCATCTATTACATATAATGAACTGATAGCATGGATAAGTTGCGGATCTTTTTCAAATTGTTCATAGGCTTTTTGTATTTTCTGAGAAACAGATTGTGCCTCTAAAACAAAGGGCATTAAACACAACAGCAAGGATAAAATTAAATTATCCATCAAAATGATAAATGAAACTTTTTTCATTGTGTGCAGGGTATTACTTTGCGGTCAAATTAATTCATTTCGATTAAATGCCTTTTAATTGATGAAAAAAACGGTGGTCAATGCATGCATCATTACAATCGGCGATGAATTGTTGATTGGACAAACCATTGATACGAACAGTGCGTGGATGGCACAGGAATTAAACAAAATTGGTATCTGGGTTAGAAGAAGAGTGGCTGTGGGAGATGTTTGGGATGATATATGGCAGACGCTGGATACTGAAAGTAAAGAAGCTGACATTATTTTCATCACGGGTGGATTAGGCCCTACGAATGATGATATCACCAAAGAATTGTTATGTAAATATTTTGGTGGAAAGATGATTGTGCATAAACCTAGTCTTGCATTTATTAAAGAAATTTTTACAAAACTAAAAAGGCCTTTACTGGAAAGAAACCTCAAACAAGCGGAGGTACCGGATGTGTGTATAGTTTTACCAAACAAACATGGATCGGCTCCCGGAATGTGGTTCGAAAAAGAAGCAACTATTTTCATTGCATTACCCGGTGTACCATATGAAATGAAAGGGATCATGAATGATTTTATTATTCCCCAACTTCCCAAACATTTCGAATTGCCATACATCCTGCATCGAACTGCATTTACGGCTGGCATGGGCGAATCTTTTATTGCCGAACGGTTAATTGATTTTGAAGCTTCTTTACCGATGCATATAAAAATGGCATACTTACCCAATTACGGCATGGTGAAGCTTCGTCTAACCACAACGGGTATTGAAAAGTCAATGTTAAAAGAAGAACTTGAAAAACAGTTTACCCATTTAAAACAATTAGTCGTTGATATTCTTGTTTCAGATTCGGCTGAAAATTTGGAAATAGTATTAGGCCAATTGTTGAAAGAAAAAGAAAAAACAGTAGCAACTGTAGAAAGTTGTACAGGTGGCTATATTGCTCATTTGCTTACATCCATTTCCGGTTCTTCTACATATTTTAAAGGATCGGTTGTTTGTTATGCAAATAAAGTGAAAGAAAACATCCTGCAGGTTCAATCAAAAACTTTACTAGAAACAGGTGCCGTTAGCGAAGAAACAGTCAAAGAAATGCTAGCTGGTGCTTTGGATAAAATGAAAACGGATTATGCCATAGCTACTTCGGGCATAATGGGCCCAACAGGAGGCACTGATAATAAACCGGTAGGCACTGTTTGGATTGGGGTTGGAAACAAAGAAAAAACCGCAATAAAAAAATTTCATTTCAGGTTTGATAGAACCCGAAATATTGAAATGACGGCATATACTGCCATGAATATGTTGCGCAAATTCATCTTAGAAGAATGAAGAATGTAGGATTAAGCGGAAAACTTTACCTTTGAGACCGATTGGGGCAAAATTGTATATTTCATGTTCGGTTTATCTTAAGTAGAAATTAAAGAAAACAGTGCCTGCAAATAAAACGACCTGATCAGAAACAAATAATCTCAAAATATTTCAATTATTCATATGGCTATTGTTGATCTGGTAATGCCTAAGTTGGGC
>JAYWEL010000073.1:0-2209 GCA_043779285.1 Chitinophagaceae bacterium
AAACAAAATTATGGCAATATGCTTTTATTTCATTTCTAACATTATTAAAACTGGCCTTTATTTCATCTTCCGAACCTATATGCCAGGATGGGTCATAAAAATTTTGATGAAATTTTTTAGCCTTTGAAGGGAAAATGGGGCAGAGTTCGTTGGCATTATCGCATACTGTAATTACAAAATCGAAATCTATCGCCAGGTAATCGTCTACCTTGTTAGAAGTATGAACCGAAATATCAATCCCATCTTCTTTCATGGATTGAATGGCTCTTGGATTTACGCCATGTGCAATTATTCCGGCACTGTAAATTTCAGCTTTACCGTCAGCAAAAAACCTTAAATAACCTTCGGCCATTTGACTTCGGCAGCTATTTCCTGTACATAAAACAAGTATCTTTTTCATTATTTCCTTCTTTAACAACACCCTCCTCCGGGTGTACAGCATCCCTCGTTATTTGTTCCCAATTCGACCAATTGTAATTTCTTCTTTGAAACCGGCACCCCACAGTTTTCTTTTGCTAAACAATCGGTTTGAGTAGGTATTAACACAAAATTATTGTCTCTCTTTTCTAAACCGTATTTTCCAACCGTTTCAGTTTGATATTCTATTTCAATTTTCAAATCTTCGTCGCCCAAAATTTTGTTCGAAAGATCTAAAATGTTCAATAATCCTTTGGGTGACAGTCTGTGCTCAACATCCTCCGCAACCCAAATTTGGATATTGGCCACTTTATCGGTGCGGATTGTTCCACCGCAATCAATAAAATGTTTCGTTATCAGTCCCACCTCGGTGATATGAAAATGCCGGGGGATAAAATAGCCGTTGGGCTGAAGAAAATTAAGAGATTCTAAGGAATCAAGATGGTTTTTGAGTTCAGATATGTTCATACGTGTTTATGGGTAATATTGGTAAAACAGCAATTATTTTTTTTAAGGTCATACGTTTGAAAAAAAGTATTTATAAACCCTTTAAACTTATGCCAGGTAATATCATCAATACAATAACAAATGGCGTTTCCTTCAATGTTCCCTTTAATGAGCCCGGCGTTTTTTAATTCTTTAAGGTGCTGCGATACGGTGGGTTGTGCCAAGGGCAGTTCATTTACAATATCCCCGCAAATGCAGCTATCGGTTTTTAATA
This sequence comes from Chitinophagaceae bacterium, assembly GCA_043779285.1. GTDB lineage: Bacteria > Bacteroidota > Bacteroidia > Chitinophagales > Chitinophagaceae > MGR-bin208. The sequence goes on from JAYWEL010000073.1 coordinate 1,139, forward strand.
AATAATCAATAATAGCAATACGGGCCGGGTGGCCTAAAGCTTTGGAAAGCATGGCCAATTCGTTTTGTCTTTCCGTAAAATGGTCTGTTTTGGAAGCTCCCATATTTGTTCATTGCAATATTACGATATAGTTTTTGAAAATTGCAAACTTTAAGAAATAAATTATAACACGGGGGAAAAACCAAACTACCAAAACCAAAACTATTTTGGTGTTCCTAAAGGGGATGGTTTACTTTTGTTTCGAAAAATATAATTAGTTTACTCTTAACTATGGAAAATTTCTACGACAAAACTGAATATGCTTTTGAAGATGTGATTTCCCTTATAAATAATGAGGTTGAGGAATCAATAAACTTAGATTTCAAAGAAGCAGATGCTTTAGACAAAAGTGACGGGAAGCGAAAAGACATTTCCAAAGATGTTGCTTCATTTGCAAATTCTGACGGAGGAATCATTGTATACGGCATAAGAGAAGAAAATCATAAAGCCAAAAACATAACATTCATAAATGGCAATGAATTTACTAAGGAATGGCTTGAACAAATTATAAACTCTTCTATACAAAGAAGAATTTCTGGAATATTAATTTACCCAATTCGTAAAGATGGCAAAATTGAAGAGACCATTTACATAGTAAAAATACCTAAAAGTCTGGATGCACCTCATTTGAGTAAAGATAAAAGATTTTATAGACGATTTAATTTTGAATCAGTGCCAATGGAGGAATACGAAATAAGACAGTCCTATGGGCAAAAAATTAAATCAAAATTAGTAATAGATCGATGGTTAGTCAAACTAATCAATTATAATAATTTAGACGATAAAGACCATCAATTTCAATGTGAAGTGACTCTCCTAAATATTGGTGATATCTTAGAGGCTAGTTATAAGGTGAATGTATATCTCTTAAATTTTAATCGAAATATTAAATTTTCTTGGGCGAAAAATCAAACTCATTACGATTATACTTGGCTTGAAGATAAAAAAGTTAAAGTATCTGCACATGGTCTAACACCAATTTACCCAGATGAATCAATAAATGCCATAAGATTTGATTTATATATTCCTAAA
>JAYWEL010000074.1:0-2208 GCA_043779285.1 Chitinophagaceae bacterium
ATGGGCAAAAAAACAACATTCAAAGGCTTTAGTTCCACAGCAATTCATGCAGGTCATAAACAAGATCCAAACTATGCGCACCAGACTCCCATTTACGCAACATCCACCTATGTATATGATAATGCTGAACAAGGCATGCGTCGCTTTTCAGGCGAAGAACAGGGATATATTTACAGCCGTTGGGGTAATCCCATTTTTACGGAAGCAGAAGAAAAGATAGCCGCCTTGGAAACAATTGGCCTAAAGGACTCCACTGGCGAACCATTATTAGTAAAAGGTATGGCTGATGTAAGTGCTGAATTGTTGGAAAAAAATAATTTAACCGGTGATGATATTGCCTGGTTGGTGCCACACCAGGCAAATAAAAGAATAATTGATGCAACAGCCAGCCGGATGGGGTTAAACCCTGAAAAAGTAATGCTCAATATAGAACGCTTTGGAAACACTACTGCTGCTACCATTGGGCTTTGCCTTTGGGAATGGAAACATGAAATCAACAAAGGTGATCTTATTGTTCTTGCTGCATTTGGTGGCGGGTTTACATGGGGAGCCACATTGATAAAGTGGGAATACTGAAAAACAAACTTTATGCAAAATGAAATTGTTTTTTACAGTTGCATTTTTTATTTTTTTAAAAAACTTCTATTCAAAAATAAGCATGAGACATTTTCTATTAAATATTTTTTTCGGATTGTTCCTGTTGAATGTGCATGCCCAGGATGTAGTACAGGAAATGAAGGTTATAAATAAAAGAAAACCGATGGCCCTTGATACCAGTGGATGGAAAAAAACAGGCCAGTTTGTTTTTGAACTTACACAGGCTTCATTGACTAACTGGTCCAACGGTGGAGAAAAATTTATGCTGGGTGTAAATGCTTTACTGGATTACTCCATTCACCACCGGATGGGAAAGTATGTATTAGATGCTTATTTTGATATTGAGTTGGGAGCTGTGGAAGCAGCCAGTTTTAAAAATTTCAGAAAAACTGTAGACCGATGCGATATCACTGTAGAGTTTGATCATACCATGGGCGAAAAGCTCTATTATGGTTTGCTGGCCAATATTAATACTCAATTTTTTCCCGGACGTACGTATACACTCGCAAACGTCAACGATAAGCTCTCAAGCTTTCTAACACCGGGCAAAATAATTCTGTCACCCGGTTTCGACTATAAAGATTATAATAAGCAACATTATTTATCCGTATTCATTTCACCACTGACGGCAAGATGGGTAACAAAAAGAGACCCTGATTTTTTGAATTTAAAAAGATTCGGTGTTGACTCTGCTTCAAGATTTATGTTAGAGTTAGGGCCTTATTTATCTATTCATCTGAATGAAAAATTTCCATCGGGTTTAAGTTATACCGGACGGCTCGATCTGTTCAGCAACTACCGCCATAAGCCACAGAATGTGGATTTGCTGTTTCATAATTTATTATCCTTTGCTATTGCAAAGAAATTTTCTGCCAATTTTTTACTCGATCTTATATACGATGATGATATTAAACAAAGAATACAGATCCTGCAAACTTTTGGATTGGGATTGAAGCTGAAATTGTAGAAATCATTTCTTCCTGCTCCACAAAATAAAATCGGTTGCCGGAATATCCTTTACACCTAATTGCCGAAACAGATTTACCAGTTGACCCCGATGATAGGTTCCATGATTAAATACATGAATCAATACCTGATAAACCGGTTGTTTGAATTGTTCTTTTTTAGAATTTTGATAAGCAAAAACATGGTTCAGGGCAAGCTCGGAAGCTTTATCCACCCACTCTTCAAATTGTTTGGATTGATCCAACTGGTTTTTCATTAATTCCTGAAATTGTCCGTGAACACTTCACTTGGAACAATGATGCGTTCCGCTAATTTTATTCGTTGCCACCAAATACTTTCGCCATCCCACATATGAAGAACTGTTTTAAAAATACTTTTAAAACTACTTGGTAATTCGGCAACCAATTTTTCTTCGGGTAATCTCAGCATGCTGTTTCCCAATTGCTGGTTTGCCCATACATTATATGTTGCTAATTGAATCAATAATTCTTTCATTTAAAAAAATTTGGCAATGAATAAATGATGTTTTTCAAAGAAAACACATTCATCACTAATTAATCTAATTTTGAATGAATTAGTTTTCTTTTTTAAAAATATAATATGGGCAAAAAAACAACATTCAAAGGCTTTAGTTCCACAGCAATT
>JAYWEL010000075.1:0-27337 GCA_043779285.1 Chitinophagaceae bacterium
TTAAAAGATGTAGCTGGATGGATGGATAGTACTATTAAAAATCAGCATGCCATTGTGATGAGTATCGGATTGCTTTCATCGGTAGTTGATAACGTTCCCCTGGTGGCTGCCGCCATAGGCATGTATGATTTATCTGTATTTCCTGCCGATCATTATTTCTGGACATTTTTGGCTTATTGTACAGGTACAGGTGGAAGCGCATTAATTATCGGATCTGCCGCAGGAGTTGCAGCCATGGGGTTGGGAAAAATAGATTTTATATGGTATCTGAAAAATATTAGCTGGTTAGCTTTGATAGGTTATTTCAGTGGAGCAGCGGTTTATATATTACAGCATGCCGTTTTGGGATTTTAAATTTTATTCAAAAAGCTCAAATCTTGATTTTGGTCTTTTTATTTCCAACCAAATAAAGTTTTTTAACCTTAATTCGGAAGATGACTTTTCCCGGATTGGCCATATTTTACCGCTTGCCTCAGTGCGGTATACAATTCGGTTCAATTCTCTTTTTAAAAAATAAATATCCATCATTTCTGCTTTCGATTCGTTGACTCCGATATAAGTATTATCCTCATCAATTACATAATAAATGCTTTCAACAGATTGTTTTGCTCTTAAAGAATCAATATTACCGGTATTAAAATACGCATCGATTCGATATGAACTAACCTGATTAAATTGATCAGTATCAATCTGGCTAATCATTAAAGCATTTTTAATGACTTCCAGTTTGTCTGCTTTCTTATTTTTCGTTAATAGATATATTGTATCTCCGGTTATCTGATTTTTATTGGCCCACACAACAGGATTTTTATACAATCGAAACGTGGAATCTTTAAATGAATAAAAAAGACTGTCACTGATGGATTGCAATGAGTCGGAAAAAACACGGACATTTCGAAATGCCTCAAAATATCTATTGTTGCTGTCATTCATATTTTTCGAAATACTGTCTTTATTTTTCGAAAAGGCTCTAGTACTGTCTTTCGGCGATTTCTTTAAGTCAGATAATCTGGCAGAGAACAATGTATCCGCAGTAATAAATAGCGAATCATTATCCTGCTTTATTATCATCAATGGTTTTTTAGTTGCGAGGAAAGATTCTGTTTTATTATTTCTGAAAATTTCGTTTGCAATAATTGTCAGGTTATTAACAGAGTCCCGGATGATGCCATTTCCAATGACCTGAGAAATGCCTGTCACATCATCCATGGCAATATTGTTGCCCGAGATAGTTATACCGCCATCTTTAATAACCGGGCGTCTTCCAAACTCTGCTTTTTTTGTTTTAAGATTATAAAATCCATCTTTTGTATTGATTGTCCGGTTGCTGCTATCCCGAATAATAGTTTCACTAATAAACCGTGCCGTTTCGGTTTGGGTATTGTATAATAAGGAATCCGTTTTCAAATGAAATCCGGGGTCATTCAGGACGACATCTTTTTTAAAATAAATATCTTTGATGTCGGCATAATAATATCCTTCCTTGCTTGTTAAAATAGTTTTTTGATTTACAACCTTTCCTCCATTTTTATAAATACCAATTTTAGTGCTTACATCATATTCCAGGTTTTCGGTTGTAAGGGTTCCTTTACCATCAGTCATCCGTACTCTCTTATTAAAATAGGCATATCGTTTGTCTATTTTATACTTTAAATAGTCGGAATAAATATGCGATGTATCGGCATCATTGATGTGTACTTTTCCAAACGCTTCAAAAATATTCAGCCGGCTGTTAACAACGCAACTATCCGTATAAAATAAAGTACGGCCTTGTTTGAGCCGTACATTGCCTGAAAGAATTTGTAATTCAGTCGAGTCGTCCAATTTGCGGAATTCCATATTTTGTACGCCGGGTAATATTTCTATTACGTTGGTACTGTCATTGCCAATAAAATTGGAATTGGTTATTTGTTGTGCCCAAGATGATTCGGCAAACAAACCATTGATGGCTAACAGTAAGCAAGTGATGATAATTGTATGCCGCATCGGTTATTTAGGAGTAGGAATTGAATCTTTATTTGTAGGCGCACTCAAAGGAGTAGATTTATCTTTTTTGCCAAACACCGAAATGCTTAAATAACGTTTTGGATGTACTCGTAAATCATCTAGAAGTATTTCGGCACTGTTGATTGTTGTATTCAATTTTCGGTATAATTCTTTGTCGTTCATTAAAAGACCAAGTGTTCCATCAGTACTGTTCATTTTTCCAATAGTTGTTTTCAAATCTGTGATGGTGTTTTCCAGATTGTCGATAGTAGGTTGCAGTTCCAGTGCAGATAATTTACTCGTAATTTTTTTTGCATTGCTAATGATAGCTGTGATGCTGTCATTATTATTTTTCAGATTGGTGGAAATAGCGTTGAAGTTATTCAAAGTGGAGGCTAAAGGGCCTGCATTACTATTCAATATGGTTTTGAGTGATACACTGGCTTGTTGCAAATTGAAAATTACATCCTGTATATTTCCTTTTGTATGCGTGTCGAATATTTTATTGACATTGCTTAATACAACTTTTAAAGTATCCAATGTTGATTTTACACTTTTAAGAGCCGGAGAAATCTGAGATTGAACACTGCCTAAAAGACCAAGGTCTTCTCGGGTTTTAATAAATTCTCCGTCTTGCAAAAATTCTTTTGAATCACCCTTTTCAATTGTAATTTCAGAACCGCCAATTATACCAGATGAGATAAATGCAACAGAGTTTTTTGGGATATTGATGTCTCTAGTCAAATGTATTTCTACAATAACTGCACTGATATCTTTATCTCTTTCTTTAAAATTAAAAACATTTCCAATAGATAGCCCTTTAATTTTTACCGCATTTGATTTGTCTAAAGATCCTAGATCAGTAAACAATGCATAGATTTTTTTTTGTTTGTTAAATAATTCTTTGCCTTTAAGAAAATTATATCCAAAAATAGCCAATGAAATTGCTGCTATTGATAAAATGCCAACTTTCACTTCGTTGCTGATTTTCATTTAGTTTGTATTAAAATTTGTTCATTCTGAAACAAGTATTTTTCGATTGTCAAAATAACTAATAATCTGATTAAGTATTTAGGAAAAGGGAAGGATTCTTTTCAGCTTTTGTTGCATATTCATTTAAGTAAATCATTTGGTATAACGGGCTTTTCTTTCTCTTCAACCATTTTTAAAAAAGACATGTTGTTTTTCTCGTTATTAATTAGATTTTGAGAAGTTGTATTTTGTGAAGCACTAAGCTGATTTTTTTCAAGCCAATCAACATACGTTTTAAGTGCTTTAGAAATGCAATCCACTATTTCATATTGACCGCTGTTACTGTTTAAATAATCTTCCTCACTGCTATTGGTAATATATCCCGTTTCTACTAACACACTTGGCATCGCCGTTGCCTGTAAAACCCATATACCTACCTGCCGTTGTTTTTGACCCCGGCTTACTCTTCCTACCTTGTTAAATTCATCTTCCACATAGCCTGCCAACGTTGCACTACGTTTAAAATATTGTTTCGTTTTTAATAATGCTAATGCAATGAATTCAGGGGATGTGACATCAATGGAGCCATAATTTTTCTCATAATTTTCTTCATTCATCATCGATGCATTTTCCCGGATAGCCACTTCCTTGTCTTCATTTTTATGGGCTCCCCAGATATAAGTTTCTGTGCCCTTTGCCGGGTTTGGAATGCTGTAAGTTCTATAAGTAGGTACTTTTCTTCTTTTTTTCCCTTTTCCAACATATTTGTACCCAGTTAACTCTCTTACTTTTTTGGGTGCTACCGAATTTACATGAATGGAAATAAACAAATCGCCTTTATTTTGATTGGCAAAATTGGCCCGTGCATAAAGGTTAGGATAGCTGTCTGTAATTCTTGTGTAAAGAATATTTACATCCGGGTGTTCTTTTTGTAACTGTTCTCCCAGTTTCAGAGAAATGGCTAAACAAATATCCTTTTCATTCGAGTATTGCCCACGGGCACCGGGATCAGATCCACCATGCCCGGCATCAATAATGATAGTTTTTAAAACCTTTTGTTTTTTTTCTTTAACAATGAAAGAAAAAAGTATGGGGCTCCCAGTAATTAATAGAAATAAAAAGAAGATTTTTTTTAGCATACCGGGTTTTTCTTTAAAGGATTAGTTTAATCTTAGCATATTCAGTAAGGTATAAATATTTACTTTTGCCAGCATTCCATATGAAGCAATACTGCAAATTTAGTTCAAATTTAGTTTTAATAGGCATCATTGTAGTTGCTTTATTATTCGTTTTAACACAAGAAGTTAAAGCAAATAATATCGTGCATCATATTATTTGCATCAATTTAACAAGTTACCAGGATACAGTTAAGCCTGCAAACAAGATTGATTCGCTGACATTAAAACCAATAACAGTAGCGGATACCATTTCAATTAAAGTATCGAAAAATGCCATTGAAGGCGTTGTTTTATATGAGGCAAAAGACTCTGTTGTAATTCTGGTAAAGGAAAAAATAATTAACTTATATGGCAAAACAAAAGTTGACTATTTAGATATAGTATTGACGGCACCTGTCATTACTATCAACAGTAATGAGCAGTTATTAACAGCAATTAATCAAAAAGATAGTAGTGGTAATATTTTAAATCGGGTTGGTTTTGTTCAAGGAGATATGAACTTTGAAAGTGATACAATCCATTTCAATTTTAAAACACAGAAAGGACTTACAAAAAATACATATACACAACAAGGGGAGATGTATGTATTTGGAGAAAATATAAAAAAAATTGATAATGCCACCATGTTTGTAAGTAGTGGCCGGTTTACCACCTGTAATCTGGATGAACCTCATTTTGCTTTTAAAACAAACAAGATGAAAGTGATCAATGGAAAAGTTGCCATGTCTGGTCCTACACATCCCGAGTTTGAAGGAGTACCCATACCTATCTATCTGCCATTTGGAATTTATCCATTATCCAAAAGAAAACATTCGGGTTTGTTGCCCGCAAGTTTTGCCCGAAATGAACAATTTGGACTTGGTTTGGAAGGGATTGGATATTATAAAGTATTAAGTGAATATTTTGATGTGTCATTAAGGGGGAATATATATTCATATGGTGGGTATTCATTTAATATAACTCCTTCTTATAGAAAATTATATAAATATAACGGCAATCTAAATTTTAGTTATCAGGTAACTAAAGCAAATTTTAAAGGCGATCAGGACTTTTTAAAAAATAAAAGTTTTATGCTGAACTGGAGCCATGCTGTTGATCAAAAAGCAAGGCCAGGTACCAATTTCTCGGCCAATGTTAGTGCGGGATCTTCGAAGTTTAATAGATTTGTAGCCAACAATAATCAAACAAATTTTCAGAATCAGTTAAATTCTTCCATAACCTATTCCAAAACCTGGGTAGGGAAACCATATAATCTGACGATGAGTGCAAATCATAGTCAGAATAATGCAACTGGTTTGGTTAATCTAAGTCTGCCGGATGCAGGTTTCACCGTTAGTACATTGTATCCTTTTCAGAAAAAAGAATCTGTTGGTACAGCTAAATGGTATGAAAAATTAGGCATTGCATATAACGGAAATATTAAAAATCAGCTTTCGTTTTATGACTCCTTGTTTAGTTTCAGTAAGTTAGTAGATACATTACAATGGGGGGCAAGACATAGTATTCCAATAACATTGTCATTGCCGGCACTAGGTCCATTTATTATTGCGCCAAGTATTTCTTATGATGAAGTTTGGATACAGCAAAAAAACAGAAAGACCTGGAATTCTTCAACAAGCAGAATAGATACTACTGTAACCAAAGGGCTTTTCACAGACCGGTCCATGTCATTTGGTGTTGGAATAAATACTTCAATTTATGGAACGTATCAATTTAAAAGCCCCAAAATAATTGCATTAAGACATGTAATGCGACCAACTATTTCGGCCAACTATAAACCAGACATGTCGAAAAAACATTTTTATGAATCGCAAATAAATTCTAACGGAGATAAGTTACGTTTTTCAGAATTTGAAGGTGGGATCATCGGCGGTTTTTCGGAAGGTGTATTTGGCGGAATTTCATTTGGGGTAGATAATAATCTGGAAATGAAAGTCAGGTCGAAAAAAGATACCGGCGATGCAAAAATTGTGAAAATTAAATTGATTGATGGTTTTGGATTCAACGGGGGATATAATTTAATGGCCGATTCGTTTAATCTTTCAGATATCAATTTATATTTTCGAAGCAATCTATTTGAAAAAATAAATATTACAGCAAATGCCAATTTAGATCCGTATCAAGTGAATAACAGAGGATTTCGGGTTAATAAATTTGCCTGGCAAGATGGTAAATTTAATTTAGGAACCTTGAAGAGTGGAGGTATTTCCATGTCAACCGATTTCAAAAGTAAACCGAAGGACCCCAAGAAAGAAGAAGAAAAAAAGAAACAATTACAAGAACTGGCAAACAATCCGTTGATGGCTGCCGATCAGCAGGCCATGCAGGATTACATGCGGAAAAACCCAAGTGAATTTGTTGATTTTAATATTCCATGGTCTATTAATATTTCGTATTCACTAAATTTTACCAAGCAATTAAAAAATGATTTTAGCGGATATGAGACGATCATTAATTCGAATGCAAACTTTAATGGAAGTTTTTCTTTGGCACCTAAATGGAATTTTACTACGAATGGTGCGTATGATTTTAAAACCAATAAATTGCAAACTTTACAATTGAGTATAAACCGTGAAATGCATTGCTGGCAAATGTCTATAGGAGTTACACCAGTTGGTATTACCCGTTCATTTAATATTTCCATTAGCCCGAAAGCATCCATCTTACAGGATCTTAAAATCAATCGAGTTCGTAGTTTCTCTAGTTTCTAATGATTATGAGTAACATAATATTCACTCATCTGGGTGGATACAATTTCTTTTAGAATTTCAACTGTTGAATCTGCTGTAATAGGTACTGGTGGCAGAAAATGCATTTCAACCCGATGAGGCCAGAAATAATATTTCTTTTCAGCTGGTAAAACAGTTTTTGTGTGAAATATAACTGCAGGTAATATGGATTTCCCGCTATCCATAGCCAATTTAAAAGCTCCGTCCTGAAAACGTTGAAGCGGTTCAGATGACCTGTTTCGGGTTCCCTCCGGATAAATGCACATATGCATACCCTTAATAAGAACAGACTTCATTTTTATATAACTATCCTTACGGCTTTTGTCATTTTTCCGGTCAACCAAAACACTGCCTCTTTTATAAACCATACCAAACACCGGAATCTTTGCCATTTCGGATTTAGAAATTGTTTTAAAAATACCCGGAATTACCGATGAGGATAATGGAGGATCCATATAAGAATTATGATTACAGACAATCACATAGTTTTCACCTTGCTTAAAATTCTCTTTTCCTTTTATTACTCTTCTTATTCCAGACAAAATGAAAAATAGTCCCAGCCAAACCCGTACTACTCCATAAAAAGATTCTTCGTTTTTAGGCTCCGGAAAAAATTTAGTAAGCCATAGTGGGATATAGAAAATTATCAAAAGGATAATAAACACCAGGATGGTCCAAAAAGCAAATATTCTTCCAAGTATATTTTTAAGCATGTTCATTTTCAAAATAACTGAATTGTTTAATGCCTGCAAAGATGCCTTTTTTTATTTCGGGCCATTGATTTTTCAGGATACTGAAATAAACAGAATCTCTTCTTCGGTTATTGGGCATTTGCATATGGCTACGTAAAACTCCTTCCTCTGTAGCACCAATTTTTCTTAAAGCCTGTTTGGCCCGTTCATTTAAATTATCTGTTTTTATCTCCACCCGCTCAAAATTCAAAACATCAAAAGCATAAGATAATAATAGAAATTTTGCATGAAAATTAATACCGGTTCCTTGAAACTCTTTTCCCAGCCATGACCATCCGATTTCAATGCGCTTATCAAAAAAAGAAATACTTCCATAGCTGGATGATCCGGCTATTTTATTTCTTGATTTATCAATGATCGTAAACGGAATTCGACTGTTTTCTGAACGGTTTTCCAATGCTATCTCAATCCATTTTTCTAATTGACCTGGTTTGTTCAATTCCAACGTAAAATAATCCCAGAGCGATTTTTCATACACTAGTTTTTCAAAGGAAAGGATGTCTTCTTTATTTATTGGCCTTAATAAAACCAGTTCGGATTCTAAAGAAAGATGATGTGAAATTGTCATTGGTTATTTCTTTTTTGTTTGTATCAAAGACTCCAGTCAATCGGGTCAATTCCTTTCTTCATCAGGTATTCATTGGTGATAGAAAAAGGCCTGCTGCCAAAAAAACCTTTATGAACAGAAAGTGGAGAAGGGTGTACCGATTGTAAAATGACATGTTTTTTTATGTCGATTAAAATTCTTTTTTCTTGTGCAAACTTACCCCAAAGAATAAACACTACATGAGTATTCAATGCAGATATTTTTTTGATAACCTCATCGGTAAAATCGGACCAGCCAATTTTTGCATGGCTCATCGGTTCTGATGCCCGCACAGTTAATGATGCATTTAAAAGTAAAACACCTTGCATTGCCCATTTTTCCAAATTCCCATTTTCCGGAATTGGAATTCCAAGATCTGTTTGTAGTTCTTTTAAAATATTTAATAAAGAAGGTGGTTTTTGTATTCCATTGGCTACTGAAAAACTTAACCCATGAGCCTGTCCGGGTCCATGATAAGGGTCTTGTCCAAGTATCACCACTTTTACCTGTTTGAATGGCGTTTTTTCAAATGCATTAAAAATTTGATTACCCAATGGGTAGATTATTTTTCCCTGTTCTTTTTCCGTTTTAATATGATTGACCAGTTGTTTGAAATAAGGTTTTTTAAATTCCGGCAACATCAACTTCTTCCAGCTTTCTTCGATTTTAATATCCATACATTCAAAATAAATCAATTTAATGCTTGTAATAAAAAGAATATCATAGTAGAAAAAATGAAATAAAAAAAGCGATCCGCCTGAGCGAATCGCTTTGTGATCCGGATTGGATTCGAACCAATGGCCCTCAACTTAGAAGGTTGACGCTCTATCCAGCTGAGCTACCGGACCAGTTTTGGATGCTTTTTTAACAATACAACCAAACTAAATCGGGTGCAAATGTAAAGAATTGATGCATTGAAGCAAAATTAAAACACGAAGAAGTATTTTTGCCGCAAATAAATAAACATATGGCAGGAATTTTTAATTACGGGAAAGACAGGCTGACCGTATCTAAAACTACAGATCTCGCAACTGGAACGTTGAAAGGGGAACTTTGCAATGATGTAATTGAAAAAATAAAATCCAGCGAGGCATATGTAAAAGAAATCGTTTCAAAAGGAAGAACTGTTTATGGTATCAATACCGGTTTTGGTATTTTATCAAATAGTAAAATATCTGAAGGAGATACGATTACGTTACAACATAAAATTCTGCAAAGTCATAGTGTAGGTGTTGGTGATCCAATACCAGTAGATGTTGCCAAAATGATGCTCATCACAAAAGTTCATTCATTAGCTCAGGGATATAGTGGCATACAGTTAGCTACATTAAACAGAATTATCTGGCATATTGAAAATGATGTAATTGCTGTAGTGCCTGAGAAAGGAAGTGTAGGTGCTTCCGGTGATTTGGCTCCTCTGGCACATTTATTTTTACCACTCATCGGATTGGGTGAAGTTTTTTATAAAGGGGAAAGAAAACAATCAGCAGAAGTGTTACAAAATTTTGGAATGGAACCCATCAAACTTGGACCAAAAGAAGGCTTGGCTTTGATTAACGGAACCCAATTCATTTTGGCTTTTGCCGTAAAAGCGGTTCAACGGATGTTAAACTGTCTGGATGCCGCTGATGTAATTGGTGCAATGAGCCTGGAAGCGTTAACAGGTACTAAATCTCCATTTGATGAAAGATTACATGATCTACGTCCTTTCGAAGGAAATAAACTGGTTGCACAACGATTAAGAATTTTATTAAAGGATTCCGCAATCATGGAAAGTCATATCGATTGCGGGAGGGTACAGGATCCTTATTCTTTGCGTTGTATGCCACAGGTGCATGGTGCCAGCCGTAATGCCTGGTTGCATTTAAAAGAATTAACCGAAATAGAATTGAATTCCGTTACAGATAATCCAATTATTTTTTCGGCCGATGATACCATCAGTGGAGGTAATTTTCACGGACAACCTTTGGCTTTGCCACTGGATTATGCCTGTTTTGCTGCTGCCGAACTGGGCAATATTTCAGATAGAAGAAGTTATTTATTATTGGAAGGAAAATGGGGCTTACCCATGTTATTGATGAGTGATGTAGGATTAAATTCCGGATTCATGATTCCGCAATACACCACAGCTGCGTTGGTTACAGAAAATAAAACGCTTTGTTTTCCGGCTAGTGCCGATAGTATTCCTACATCTCTCGGACAAGAAGATCATGTAAGCATGGGAAGTATCAGCGGAAGAAAGTTGAACAATATTCTTGGCAATCTGGAATTTATACTGGCTATTGAATTGCTGAGTGCAAGCCAGGCGATAGAATTCCGAAGACCATTAAAGAGTTCTGCATTGCTCGAGTTTGCACATGATTATGTTCGGCAATATGTAAGCTTCGCAGAAGAGGATCGGATATTTGCCGATGATATTAATAAAGTTGCCGGTATTGTTAAGGATTTTTCGTTTGTACAAAAACTGAATGAATTTGCTGCTTCAATGCAGATTGGGTTGAATGAAGGTTTTGAAGATTTTAATGCATAATTATGCTATGAAAATCAATAAACACTATTCAGTATATATTGTTACCAATCGGGAAAGAAAGGTATTGTATACAGGTGTTACCAACGATCTTTCTCAGAGATTGATTGAACATTGGGTAAACAGAGGGCAACCAAAAACATTTGCTGGGAAGTATTATTGTTATAATCTTATTTACTTCGAAGAGTTTCAATATATAAACAACGCCATTGAACGGGAAAAAGAAATCAAAGGCTGGAGGCGTCAAAAGAAAGTTGATTTAATAAAAACGATGAATCCTGATTGGACATTTTTGAATGTATCCATTTGCGAATGTTGGCCTCCGAAAGAAATACCTAATAGGTTTTAATGTACACTCCAATCCATAAAGCATTTTGTCATGCCGAGGAACGAGGCATCTCAGAGTCTACAACTTGAATACTTTTATTAAATAAACCTGTTTGAGATTCCTCCTCCGTCGGAATGACAAATACCATAAAAAAAGAAAGTTCAATCCATCAAGTCTCTTGTCATGCTGACGAAGGAAGTATCTCAGAGTCTACAAACCAAAAACTATTCACCTTTTTTAATATTGAAGTGTTTGAGATTCCTCCTACGTCGGAATGACAAATACCATAAAAAAGAAAGTCTAATCCATCATGTCTCTTGTCATGCTGACGAAGGAAGCATCTCAGAGTCTGCAAACCAAAAACTATTCTTAAATTTGATGCCATTCAAAGCACAACAACTTAGTAATATGACAACTTCAAAATACGACCCGATTAAATATAAAACACCGACTGGTACAAAATTAAACTGCAAAGGTTGGATACAGGAAGCCGCATTAAGAATGCTTTTAAACAACCTCGATCCCGAAGTTGCAGAAAGACCCGACGACCTAATCGTATATGGTGGCAGGGGTAAAGCCGCTAGGAATTTCGAAGCGCTGGATAATATTATTGCAGCATTAAAAATTTTAGAAAACGATGAAAGCTTACTGATTCAAAGCGGTAAACCTGTAGGGATTTTAAAAACACACAAGGATGCACCAAGGGTTTTAATAAGCAATTCTCAACTGGTACCAAACTGGGCCAACTGGAAACATTTTGACGAACTGGAAAAGAAAGGCCTAATGATGTACGGACAGATGACCGCCGGATCCTGGATATACATCGGCAGTCAGGGAATTGTGCAAGGTACTTACGAAACCTATGCAGCAGTTGCAAATACTCATTTTTCTATCCCCCCTTTGGGGGGTGGGGGGGCTTCTCTAAAAGGTACCCTCAATGTAACTGCCGGTCTCGGTGGCATGGGTGGAGCACAGCCATTGGCCATTACCATGAATGGCGGAGTTGCATTAGTTGCCGAAGTAGAAGAATGGCGTATTGACAAAAGACTTGAAACAAAATACATCGACGAAAAATATACAAACATTGATGAAGCCATTGATACTGCATTGAAATATAAAAAGGAAGGAAAAGCAGTAAGCATCGGCGTTCTATGCAATGCCGTTCATTTGTTGGAAAGATTGATTGAACGGAATATCATTCCGGATACTTTAACAGATCAGACATCAGCCCACGATCCACTCATCGGTTATATACCGCATACATTGAGCAATGAAGAAGCCAATGTTTTGCGTGAAGCAAATCCCGATGAATATATTAAACTGAGTTACGAAAGTATGTATCTACATGTACAACTCATGTTACAACTCATGGACAAAGGCGCCATCACATTCGACTACGGTAACAACATTCGGGCAAGAGCAATTGAATTTGAAGAAAAGAATCCTGAATCACAATTGATTACACAATTTAAAAGACTCTTCCAAAGAACCCCCCTCGGGGGGGCAGGGGGGCTTTTCCCCGGTTTTGTTCCCGCTTATGTTCGTCCGCTTTTTTGCGAAGGCAAAGGTCCTTTCCGTTGGGCTGCACTTAGTGGCGATCCGGAAGATATTGCAGTCACAGATCAATTGATGATAGAACTTTTTCCTGAAAATACAGGCATGCTGCGTTGGATGAAAATGGCCAAAGAAAAAATTGCTTTCCAGGGATTACCTGCACGTATTTGCTGGATAGGTCAGGGGGACCGTGAAAAAGCAGGTCTTGCATTTAATGAACTGGTTCGTACCGGGAAGGTAAAAGCACCGATTGTCATTGGCCGTGACCACCTGGATACCGGTTCTGTGGCCAGCCCCAACCGGGAGACAGAAGCCATGCTGGATGGCAGTGATGCCGTTGCCGATTGGCCGATACTTAATGCATTGGTAAATACAGCAGGCGGTGCCAGTTGGGTATCATTGCACCATGGTGGTGGAGTAGGCATGGGTTACAGCATTCATGCAGGTATGGTCATTGTTGCTGACGGTACCGATGATGCAGCAGAAAGATTGCGTCGTGTATTGCGAAATGATCCGGGTATGGGCGTTATCAGGCATGCCGATGCAGGGTACACATTAGCACAGGAAACGGCAAAAGCACATAACTTAGATTTAGCTTATAAATTGAAGAAGTAGCTTCCCTCTCTTTTGGAGAGGGACGGGAGGGAGAGGCAGCAAATGAAACGGCAAAGGAACATGGGTTGAATTTGGAAGTAAAATGATAATCTATTCTTGAATATTTTTTTACAAAAGCATCATTAAACAACCACCCAACATGAGGACCATTGCAACATAATGTTGCAAAACTGCTTTTTCTTTAAAGAAAAAAACTCCTCCGAAAAAAGTAAACAAGGGTACAAGCAACCCAAAAACTGCTGAAGCAAGCGGACTGGTAATTTTTAAACCTGCCAGACTAGTCAGCACAGCTGCAACTATGATAACTGCCATCAGGATTGGTTGCCAGGATAATATTGTTATGTTTTTTATGCTGTCTTTTTTATATAGGACTATTGAAGCTAGTCCGGCCATTATTAAGATCACCAACTCCTGTGTAAAGGCAAGGGTTACAAAACTGAAATGATTCAAAGCCATACTCTGTGTGATCATAGCACCTGTAAAACTGAATACCATAATCCAGAGCAATAAATGATCATTGATCGATTTTTCTCCTTCTTTTTTTTGGTTGTTTTTAATATGTATAAAAAACAGATAGCCAATAGCAAGTAACAACATGGCAGGCATAAAGAAGAAACCCTGCAGTTTTTCTTTGACAAAAAAGAACGTATATAATCCGGCAAGGGCAGTGCCGGCCATATTATAATAACCAAGGTTATACAACCTTCCATTTTTCAGGTAACTGACGAGAGCAAAAAGCCCCATGGCTCCTAAAACACAGGAAATAAGAATGATATAAAACCCCGGAGTCGACAATTCTCTGAAAAAATTTCCATCCATAAACCGGTAAAGGAGTAAGAGCAATAAACTGCTGTAAACAGCCCGTATAAAGACAAGCTTGAAAGTAAACGATACCGGGAGGAATTTTTTCCAGAGTACGTTATTGAAAGTAAACAGTAGAGTAGAAAGAAAAAGCCAGGCCATTTATTTTTTTTTAAATATCATACAAAAAGCTGGCATGTGCCAGCTTTTGCAGTTTAATGGTAAATGATTTTGATCTGTAATAGTTATAAATTCTGGCAGATAAATCTTTTATAAAAATAAAGAAGTGAATCCTTGATTTAGAGTACAAATGAGTACAAATGCATGAACTAAATCGAATATTATTAAAATTCGACAGATTAAATACCTTGCTCCTCAGCTACTACTGGACATCGTTTTGTAATTTCTATTCTTAATTTTTACTGCTAAATATTTTATTATCAAATTCGGAATATAATTTATTCCATAAATCAGATTCTGAAATTTTAATATCACAGATTTGATAAGCATTAACAGGCCTGGATGTTTTAAATTTTCTTTTATTCAATTCATCATCTTCTGTTTCTTTATGGATATAAATAACCCTGTAGAAATATAACAGAGCATCATGAAAATCTTTTTCTGAAAGAAAATTTTTATTCAATATTTCATCATCCAACATATCCCGGAAAAAGGATATGGGAGTATAATGTTCATAAATCGACTTTTCGGATTTATTATATTTCAATGATGTAAAAGGCAAATCTTTTTTGGGCCATTCTCTTACAATCCAGTTTCCGAAATAGGCCTTGAATATCTGACCATATAAACCCGGATCTTTTTTATAAATGTTATAAAGGGAAAAAAGGAATTGTGCCAGATGGCCTTTTGAAAAAAAGATATTGGCGATAGTAATATTTATGTCCTTAATTTTTTCAAATTTTCGGTTAATTTTTTTTCTTGAAATATGCTTTCTCCACAACTCTCCATACTTTTCCTGAAACTGATTGATATGATAGTAGAAATCTTCTGCCAGAATATCGGGTTTACCAAACAGGTCTTCCAGATGTTCAATCTTGTGTTTGGAAATAAAAGAGCCATTTACATCTGTGTTGCCGTCTATCCATGGCCAGCTTTTTATCAGTTGGTTACAGGCAAACTTCACAAGCGATGTACCATAAAAAACAGCATGTTGATTGTTTAATGAGTAAAGCTGATAAACTGCATTAGACAAATCCAGTTTTCTGGCTAAAATATTTTGCTCTTTTTTAAGAGGATCTTTTATTGAGATGTCCGGGCTTTTGTTGAGTGCGCCGTTTTTAAGTCGGTCACTTTTCCAACGAAGCCTGTAATCAATTATTTTATGATTTAATGTAGAAAAATTAATTAGTTCAAGGGCCATAAAAATATTTCTAAAAAAATAAATAAACTTGATCGTAAAATACGAGCAAGGCGATTAAAAAAAAGATTGACGAGCAAACTAACTTACTTCCATTCGTCTTTTTTGCATCCCGCCGCTTCCTTTTCCCTGTTTAATGCAGCTAAAGATTTTTTATCATCAGTAGTAGAAGTATAATATCTTTCACCAGTTTTCTCAGTCCAACATATTTGAATATATAAACCGAAAATGTTTTCAAAGTCACGTTCAAGATTTCCTATTAATTTACTTCCTGTAAGACTAATTTCACCCACTCCTTTTTTTGTTCTTACTGCTGCCAAAGATGTTGTAATGTCAACTCCGTAAATTAATTCTCCTTTTTTGACTTTTTCTTTTTCTGAAAAGGGGCAGAATCTTATCCTTAAATGAGGGAAATGTGCATTAAACTCCTTCATTAGTGTACTTACTTTCTTGCTTCCTGTTGTTGAAATTTCTCTTGGCATAAAATTAAATTTTATCTCCCTACTCATTTGGCTTTTCGGTTTCGCCCCGTTTGAATTGTTTCTGGACTCAATATAAAATATTAAAAAACTATGCAAAAATGATTTCTTTCCCTTTTTTCCTTTTGTTGTAAAGTAACAATTGCTCTTTTATTTCTCTTGCATCAGACTTTGAAAGGCAGTATGCTGTAACAGTTCCCCCCACGACCTTTATTTGAATATCGGCCCCAAATAAATGGCGGTCAATTTTAATGTTTCTGACATATCTGAAAGCAATTTCTGTCGAGTCTTTGCTTATGAGATGCCAATTACGCTTTTCAACACAAATGATCTCTTCCTCAAGGTCAATGCTGATTTCCCATGGTCGAAGTATGTCTAAGAATTTTCCGTTCATCACAAGTGCAAGTAGGGAAGAAGATGCTTCAAACGACATGATATATTTATGTAATTGAATTAATCAGTATTGACATTAAAGACTATTCTTCTGTTCAGTTGTTTATTCTCCTCACTATCATTGGGTGCAATGGGTTCAGATTTGCCCTTACCTTCTGTTTTTAACCTGGTTGCATCAATACCATTTGAAACCAGATAGTTCTTTACAGCATTGGCTCTTTTGCGAGACAAATCAAGGTTATACTTGTCTGTTCCCTCTGCGCTTGTATGCCCATCAATAGTGACTTTCAGATCTTTCACATCATTCAGCAGGTCAAGTGCGGCCTTCAAGTCCGTTTCAGATTCTGTCAAGATTTCATCACTGTTGAAATTGAATAAAATGTTCTGAAAGGTAATTTCCCTGTTTTTGACATCCACTCCCTCTGCGATATCTGATTTAAGTTGTTCTATTT
Organism: Chitinophagaceae bacterium; assembly: GCA_043779285.1. Lineage (GTDB taxonomy): Bacteria > Bacteroidota > Bacteroidia > Chitinophagales > Chitinophagaceae > MGR-bin208. The sequence continues at coordinate 16,731 of JAYWEL010000075.1, forward strand.
CAGTTAATACTTGAGGAATCAGTTCTATTTTCGAAATTGTATCTTGTATTGCAGCAACTGGTTTCACTTCAGCATCCGGTTTCCTGAACATTAGGAAATAGATTATGGTCAAGGCAATTAATAAAAGGACTATCCACAGCCATAAAAGGCTTTTTTTGGCAGGTGGGATAACCGTAGTTTCAGCCATTTTATTAAATAGTACAGGATTTATAACTTCCAGCTGATACTTGCCTTTTTTAAATGGCTGACTCGGTTTAAAATCTATAACTCTTATTCCATATTTTTCAGCATGGTTAATCAGGTTTTGTAAATCGTTCTCCCCGGTTCTGGTATCCTTACTTCCCCAAAGTCTGGAAACAATTACTTCGATTCCATCAGCCGTTTTAAATGTTTCATTTTCTTCTATAAAATGTGCAGCACCTAAAACCAGTCCACTGTCCGAATATTCATTACGTATGCTTCCCGGTTGAAGTACACCGTAAAGTCTTTATTTGTTGAAAGGGGCAAATAGAGTTTTTACCTGAACCGGACCGGAGGGATTCAAGCTGTCAGGTAAGGCTTCTTTTAGTTCCTGGAATGTAGCATTTGGATTAAGGATCAGGAAAGCATCGACAATGCCCAAAGCGGTACGATTCATGGCGGACCCATATACCTGTATTACACCTTTATTTAATTCTTTTTTTTCAGAATCGGATAGTTTGTTAAATGTTAGCATTAATATTTATTATTTTGTTTTAATATTCTCCTCTGGCTGCTTCTCCTAAAGTGATTCCGTTTGGCACTAAATTCTTTCCTGACTTATCCTTTACCTGAACAGTCATGCCGAATGATTTGTCAAACAATTTTTCAACATCAGCAACTTTTGTTGTTCCTTTTATTTTTAATCCATCGGCTTTTGAGTTTACGGTTTTGGAAGTTTTTTTGTTTAGGGAACCTAAGGTAAGTTCACCATCTGCTATCATGTTCCCTTTATAAAAAACAAGGGAAAGTTTAAACGTATTTTTAAAATCAGAAGAAATGGTTTTTAGTTTTTTGTTGCCTGCGACTGTAAACTCTGCTGAGTTAAAAAAGTCTTTTAAATTGTTTAAAATTTTCATCATTATAAGTATTATAAATTATCTTTTCCTTAATGCTTTTTTTCTTTCTGCTTCTTGTTTTCTTTCTTCTCTTCTTCTGTCTGATTCTTTTTTTCTGGCTTCAGTTTCTTTTTTCTTGCTTTCCTTTTTTCTTTCAGCTTCTCTTTTCTTGGCTTCTTTTTCTCTCTTAAGAGTTTCTTTTTTTCTTTCAGCTTCTCGTTTTCTTGCTTCTTTTTCTGATTTTGTTATTGGGCTCATTTTAATAATTTTTAACTAAAAAAAGATGGTGGTATTCCACCATCTTATAAGCTATTTACTATTGTTTCTCATAACCATTGTCCCGGCACCATCTGTTAAGTGCTGCAATTGACATTTTTTGTTTATCACCAGATGATCTGATAAACTTTCCATTTTGAGAATAAGCGACTTCTAGAGTTAAACCGAACTTATCTAGTCCGGCAGCTTCAAAGGTCCCAACAAGTTGATTTCCTATAACGGATAATTCGCCATTGTTTTTTTCTCTCACCTGAGCAATTGATTTTGATTCATCAATTTTTCTTCCACTTGGATGCTCAAACCTTAATTGCAAGTATTCAAACTTTGATGAAAATTCTTTTTGAACAGTTGCAATTTTTTTGTTCCCTGTCATTGTTAATTCTGTAGCCATAATTTTAAGTTTAGGATTAAGTAAGAATGATTTTCTCTAAAATGAATTGGAAAATTAATAGTTCGAAAAATAAAATTTGAGTACAAATGAGTACAAATGCTGTAATTTAGAATCCTATGCCCCAAGCGATAAGCGTATCTGAAATAGAACGGAATTTTATAAGAAAAGTACTGCAAAAGACATTTGAATTTGCATTGGCTGATTCGAATGATTGCAAAAAATTAAGTGAATTAATAGCTGACAAAACAGGATTCGCTATTAGTTATAATACATTGCGACGTTTTTTAAAAATTGTTTCATCCAATGGTTCTTGTGCCCTTTTCTCTCTTAATATTATTGCTCTATCAATTGATTTCAAAGACTGGAATACACTGCAGGAGCATATTAGCGAGTATGAAATATCCTACCAGAATCACCTGATTCAGCTTTTCCGAAAAGAGAGATTCATCGAACATGAATTGGGATTTTCTGTTATTACCCGAATGGGGTTTACAGACTGGAAAGAAGCTTATTGGTTAAAGCTCATTATACAAATGGCATTGGAATTTGATGACTATGATTTTTTCGAAAAGCTTTTTCAATTACCCATAGATGTTAATGATCCGGCGATAACCGATAAACTGTACTTTGCATTTCAGGATATTTATTCCCATATTCCCCGTAATGAAAAATTAAGGGAACTGATTTGCCGGCAAATGGATGATTCAGTCATTATTCAGCAGATTATTATGATGTGTTATGTGGATGAAAATGGAATGGGTTCTCATTATGGTAAACTGCTGGAAAAATTCAAAGATGTTTTTAAAAATGATGAACAACAGCAACTTTTTTACCAGTTGATTCAATTACAATCGATGTATGCAAAAAAGAGGAGTCAGGTTGAAGTGAAGAAAAAGTTCAGGGAAGCTATAGATACATTTGAAAAATGCGATCAGAAAAATCTTTCTCCAATTGTAAAAGGTCGCATAGCTGCCTGGCAGTGGATAATTGACCAAGAGGATGATTTTTACAAGGAATTTGTGGAACATTTAAAAGCGAAACCAGCTATCGGACATTTTATTGATTTTTTCAACCGATTAACCATTTTATTTGAATTACCTTATTTCAAATTGTTGGAGGATCAAAAATTGATGAATCTTTTTAAACAGGAATTTCCCAAACTTTCATTTTTTAATGAAACAATCTATAATCAGGTAAAGCTGGGATTTGCCATTAATTTGTATCTTCAAAATAATCGATCTGAAGCAAAAAAGTGGTTCCTGCAAGCTTCCCCTTTTATATTCGATATTACGATGTACGATTGGTATGATAACTGGTACAGATTATTGGAAGTAAAATTGTTTTATCATGAAGGTTAGTATGTTAGGTTATTATTAGTAACCCTGTATCATCTTTTTAAGACCACACATTCATTAAATTTAAGGATAGGCTAATCGTTATGAAATATATTTTATCCGCATTCATATTCTGTTTGATTAACTTAAACGCTTATTCACAAAAATTAGCACAGATGGCTTTTTCGGACGGAAGTACGTTCTCTTATTTTTCTTTTATTGTGGACCAGGATATTCTCATTCGTATTTCAGATGACGGAAGATTGATTGAATGGGGAAGAGAAATACAGTCATTGCGTTCCGATTTTTATGCAACAAAACTTGAACCTTATTTGGGGCGGGTTGAATATTATGAACATGAATCTGATTCAGCAATACGGGGTAAGGTAAGAAGTATCGGCAGCATTAGCATAACCTATTATCGTTCATACGAAACAGAAACCAATGTTGGTAAGCTGAGAACAATTGGAAGCCAACTGTTGGATTATTATACCAGCTTTGAGAATGAAACGATTCGGGGAAAATTGCAATTTATCGGAGGGTTTACACTCACATACTATCCAATCTACGAAGATGAAGGATTCAGAGGCAAGCTGAAATCCTTGGGCAGCACGGCAATTTAATATCATTCTTCATTTGATGATCGGCTTATTCGTGGTAAAATAAAAAATATCGGTCCGGTGAAAATCGAATGGAACACTTCATTCGATCGCAATGGCGGAATGAAGTCCGGAATTTATCGCCAAAATATTTTAGGGGTTACTTATATACTTCAATGAACGGATGTTGAAAATATTCCAACTTTATTATCAACGTCAACCTTCTTTTTTACAAGTGAAACTCTAGTGCTTTGATTAACTTATCTTAGCACTAAACGTTTTATGACCATCAGCAACAAATTTCGTCTAGATAATAAAATAGCCATTATAACTGGTGCCAGTAAAGGTATTGGTAAAGCTATTGCCAAAGCATTAGGACAACAAGGAGCAAAAATTGTATTTGCCAGCCGCAAGCAGGAAGCCGTAGATGCAACAGCCAGGGAATTTTTTGCAGAAGGCATTGATGCCATTGGTATTGCAGCTCATATGGGAGATATGAATCAAATAAAAAACCTGGTTGAACAAACAATTAAACATTTTGGGGGAATTGATATAGTTGTAAATAATGCAGCTGTCAATCCCAGTTTCGGGCCTGTAGTTGATACGGATAATTTTGTGTTCGATAAAATAATGGATGTAAATGTAAAAGGCCCTTTGGAGTTATGTAAATTGGCTTATCCAATGATGAAACAAAGAGGCGGGGGATCCGTCATAAATATCAGCAGTATCGAAGGTATTACTCCGGGACAAGGTTTAGGTTTGTACAGCGTCAGCAAATCAGCTTTCATTGCATTGACAAAAGTAATGGCAAGAGAATGGGGCGTAGATCATATCCGGGCCAATGTGATTTGTCCGGGATTGGTAAAAACAAAATTTAGTGAAGTATTAACCGGCAATGAAAAAATATTAAAACATGTATTGGCAAAACAGGCTTTACCGCAATTAGCCGAACCAGAAGATATTGCAGGACTGGCTTTATTCTTAGCTTCTGATGCTTCTTTATTTTGCACCGGTGCAGTGTATACAGCCGATGGAGGTTATACAATTTAATTTTATGGTAAACATTTTTACAAGCGAACGGTTAAAAGAAATTTATCCACGGGTAAAAAACTTTGTTGAACAGGAACTGTATCCCATTGAAATGGATTTGATGAAAATGCCTTTTAACCGGGCCGCCATTATATTAGACGAAAAAAGGGAATTAGCAAAACGAATTGGTCTGTGGGCACCATATTTATCTGAAAAAGATGGTGGACTTGGATTAACCATGATCGAGTTTGCACAACTTAGCGAATTGCTGGCAACAACTCCCTTTGGTCATTATAGTTTAAACTGTCAAGCTCCCGATATCGGCAATATAGAATTGATGCATAAACATGCTTCTCCGGCATTAAAAGAAAAATACCTACAGCCATTAATGAAAGGAGAAATAAGGTCTTGTTTTTCAATGACTGAACCGGAATATGCCGGATCCAATCCGGTGAACATGGGTACCACGGCGGTTTTGGAAGGGGAAGAATATATTATTAACGGGAATAAATGGTTTACAACAGCAGCCGATGGTGCAGCATTTGCAATTGTAATGGCTAATACAAACAGTGATGCTTCGCCTTATGAAAGAGCAAGTATGATTCTTGTTCCAACCGATACAAAAGGATTTCATCTGAAAAGAAATATTCCGGTGATGGGTGAAGCAGGAGAAGGTTATAACAGTCATGCAGAAATTGAATACAACAATTGCCGTGTACCTGCAACTAATTTGATTGGTCATGAAGGCAGCGGATTTTTATTGGCACAGGAAAGACTTGGCCCTGGCCGTATCCATCATTGTATGCGCTGGATAGGAATCTGTGAAAGAGCTTTTTCAATGATGTGTACCAGAGCCGTGAACAGGGATATGGGCGACGGTACGAAATTGGCTAACAAACAAACTATTCAGAATTGGATTGCAGAAAGCCGTGCTGAAATTAATGCTGCCCGGTTTATGGTATTGCATACGGCACATAAAATGGATGAAGAAGGGAGCAAGGCAGCAAAGAATGAAATATCAACCATTAAATTTTTTGTAGCGGATATATTAATGAAGGTATTAGACAGGGCTATTCAAACACATGGTGCATTGGGCGTAACGGATGATACGCTGTTGTCTTTCTGGTACCGCCACGAACGGGGAGCAAGAATTTATGATGGACCCGATGAAGTGCATAAAACATCTTTAGCAAAATCTATTTTGAAAGCATACGGTTTAAATAAAAAGTATTGAAGAACTACGGTGATAATATCGACAAAGCTGTTGCTGCCAGGGAAGGCGAAGCTCCCGATATTCATCAGCTAAAAAAATATTTATATTCAGCATTACCCGGTTTTGACGGAGAACTTTTCATTGAACAATTTCCCGGAGGATATTCTAATCTTACTTTTTTATTAAAAACTTCCGGCAAAGAATATGTATTGCGCAAACCGCCTGATGGTGCCAATATTAAATCGGCACATGATATGGGCAGGGAGTTCAATGTACTATCCACATTAAAGCCGGTCTACAAACCAATACCGGCTCCCATTTTATTTTGTGAAGATGAATCTGTTATTGGTTCGCCATTTTATATCATGGAAAGAATGAAAGGAATTATATTAAGAAACAGAATTCCAAATGGCATGGATCTTTCTCCGTCAATAATGAAATCTATTTCAGAGTCTGCCGTAGATAATTTAACGGCATTGCATTCCATTGATTTAGAAAAAACCGGGTTGATCAATATGGGAAAACCGGAAGGTTATATTCAACGCCAGGTGGAGGGATGGATAAAAAGATATTTTGCTGCTGAAACAGATTACATTGAAGCCATGAATAACACGGCCGAATGGATGCAGACAAATATGCCACAGGATGGAACACCTGCTTTTATTCACAACGATTATAAATATGATAACCTGGTACTTGATCCGAAAAACTTAAACAACATTATAGCTGTATTGGATTGGGAAATGGCGACTGTAGGAGATCCATTGATGGACCTGGGTACTTCACTCGGATATTGGGGCGAAACGAATGATCATGATGCTTTGAAGCCATTCAATCTTACCTGGCTTGCCGGCAACCTTACAAGGGAAGAAGTAGTACAGCGTTATGCGACAGTAAAAAATATTCCTGTTCCTGATATGTTGTTTTACTATGTATTTGGATCATTTAAAATCGGGGTGATTGTACAACAGATTTATGCCCGCTATAAAAAAGGATTTACCAAAGACGAACGTTTTGCCTCATTAATTCATGTGTTGAATGCATGTGCAGTCAATGCACAAAAAGCAATGAGCTATAAACGCATCAGTAATTTTTATTAAAATAATTTACATAAAACAAAAGCATGCAACTGAAATTAAGCGACATTAAAAATGTATTGATACTTGGCAGTGGAACTCTAGGGTTGCGTATCGGATTGCAATCAGCTATCAGCGGAATGAATACGGTGATCTATGATATTCATGAAGAAACATTTACCTCTGCAAAAAAAATACAGTCATCCATTCTTAAAAACCTGGGGGAAAGAAATATCATTTCAACGGAAGAAGCAGAAACAGCAAAAAACAGGATTTCATTTACAACTGATGCGATAAAAGCCGCAACAGATGCCGATTTTGTTAGCGAATCAGTGGTGGAAGATCTGGCAATAAAGAAGAAAGTCTGGGCTCAGTTTGCAAGAATTTGTCCGGCGCATACAGTATTCACTACTAACACATCCTATTTAATGCCTTCCCAATTTGCAGAAGAAACAGGCAGACCAGAACGATTTTGTTCGTTCCATTTTCACGATGTATTTTTTGCCAATGTCGTTGACATTATGCCACACTCCGGAACTGAACAATGGGTTGTTGATTTATTGATGGAAATGGGAAGAAAATTAAATCAGACCTCCGTATTTGTAAAGAAGGAATCACCTGGATATATTTTTAATGCCATGCTGGTTTCATTGATTGGTGCTGCTGGTGCATTGGTTACTCATGATATTGCAAGCATTGAAGACGTGGACCGCTCCTGGATGGGAAATTTTAAAATGGAGAGAGGGCCTTTTGGAATTCTTGATGTGATTGGATTGGAAACAGTTTGGCATATAACCAATTCAATGAATGATACAAAAAGTAAACAATTCGCAGCATTATTAAAAACCTATGTCGATGCAGGGAAATTGGGTATAAAAACCGGTGAAGGATTTTATACATATCCGAATGCAGCATTTCAACGTGAAGGATTTGTGAATGGAGGAAAATAACAGGTCTTCTATTTTTTTTAATATTAATTATTATTTAAAGACAAAAGTTTAATAAAATATCTCTTTGCGCCTTTGCAGTTTATCGCCTTTGTGTAAAACAAATCAAATAAAAAAAATGACAAAGCAATATATAAGTATGGATAATCTTCGTTTTCTCTTGTACGAAGTACATGGAATTCAGGACCTGCTTCATTATAAACGATATGAACACATTGGCGGAATCGATGAAATAGACATGCTGATAAATTCGGCCAAAGCAATTGCGGATAAGGAAATGTTTCCTTTTTTTAAAACGATGGACGAAAATCCGGTGGTATACAGGGATGGAATGATCCGTTCTCATCCCCAATTGAAAAATGTTTTTATTGCCATGGCAGATGCGGATTGGTTCAGTTCACTTTCTTCTTTGGAGCACGGCGGCATGCAATTGCCTTTCATGCTGTATTCGGCTGCCCACCTAATTTTTGAAGCAGCTAACAGTAGTGCACAGGGTTATATTGGTGTTTCTACCGGGGCTTTGGAATTGATTGAAAAATTTGCCAGTAAAGAATTGAATGATGCCTATCTGCCAAAAATGTTTGAAGGAAAATGGCAGGGCACCATGGCACTTACAGAACCACAAGCGGGTAGTTCTTTATCTGATATTGCTACTTCTGCTAATCCAACGGATAATGGATATCATGAAATAGTCGGACAGAAAATTTTTATTTCTGGTGGAGAACATGAGGCCTGCGAAAATTTTGTTCATTTAACCCTGGCAAGAATAAAAGGTGCTCCGGCTGGAACAAAAGGCATTTCACTTTTTATCGTTCCAAAATTTATTAAACAAAACGAAGATCTGTTGGATAATCATGTTCTCTGTGCCGGTGATTTTCAAAAACTGGGGCAAAGGGGTTATGCAACCGCTCATTTAATTTTTGGAGAGAATGGCATCACAAAAGGATTCCTTGTGGGGGAAGCAAACAAAGGTTTATCTTATATGTTTCAAATGATGAACTCTGCCCGAATTGCAGTTGGTCAAACAGCTGCAGGCGTTGCTTCTGCGGCGTATTACGCATCCTTGTACTATGCTAATGAACGGCCACAGGGCAGGCATATTGCCAATAAGGATTTATCGCAGGAGCAGATTTTGATTGTCAATCATGCCGATGTGAGAAGGATGTTATTGCAACAAAAATCATTTGTGGAAGGATCATTGAGCCTGGTGAATCAATGTTTGAAATATTACGACTTGGAAAAATTAATGGATGGAGAAGAGAAAGAAAAAATGTACCTGCTCCTGGAAATTTTAACCCCCATAGTAAAAACCTATCCATCAGATGCGGGTATTGTATCGGTGAATAATGCTATGCAGATTTTAGGCGGATATGGATTTACCATGGATTTTGATCTTCAACAATATTACAGGGATATCCGCATCATGTCGATTTACGAAGGCACATCAGGAATTCAGTCACTTGATTTATTGGGCAGAAAAATACCCATGCAGCATGGCAAAGCATTTCAGTTATTGATTACTGAAATGGAGAAAAGCGTTGCTGATGCAAGAGAATTTAGCGAATTGAATGTATATGCAGATCATTTACATACGGCTATTGAAACGTATAAATCAACCCTCCTGCATTTGCAGCAATTTGCAATGAATGGGGAGGTGGAAAAATATCTGGCTGATGCCAGTTTGTTTATGGAGATATCCGGTATTGTAACTATTGCCTGGCAATGGTTAAAGCAGGCAACAGTTGCTCAAAAAGCTATTCAAAGTAATGATACTTCAAAACAAAACTTGGCTTTTTATGAAAGTAAGATAGAGACCATGAAGTTTTTCTTTAAATATGAATTACCGAAAAATATTTCTTTGAGTATTACATTAAGGAACCCAGAAACAATTACTATCAAAGGCGAGAAGGAAGTATTGATGTAGAAAATAATAATTTTCATAATAAATCAAAGGGTTTTGGTCGGGTAAGTTGGATGAAAGAAACGAGTTTAGGATTGAAGGTTGAAGGTTGAGAGTGACTATTCATTTTTTAATTATTTTAAAACATATGCAACGATATTGCTTTGAACATTGTCAGGTGTTATAAGAAGGGATAATGGATTATACAAAACTTGTAAAAGAATGCATCAGAGAAATTCCTGCTGCCCAGCGGGAATTATATGAACATTTTTCAGAAACAATGATGGGCGTTTGTTACCGGTACACAAAATCTATTGCTGATGCTGAAGATGTTTTGCAGGATGGATTTGTAAAAGTATTCAGAAGTCTTCATCAATTTAAAAACGAGGGTGAACTGGGTGGATGGATAAGAAGGATAATGGTGACAACTGCACTCAATTTTCTAAAAAAAAAATCCCGTTACCGGCATGAATTTTCTTTTGAAAACGAAAATCTTCATCCCGTTGTTAACGACAATCCCGAATTAAAAATTACCGGGAAAGAAGTAGCCAATTTAATTCGGCAATTGCCGGTTGGTTATCAAACCATTTTTAATCTATATGCTATTGAAGGATATAAACATGTGGAGATTGGCCAGATGCTGGGTATTAATGAAACCACATCAAGGTCGCAATACTCAAGGGCCAGAAACCTGTTGATCAGTTGGATAGAAAATAACCACGCATTTATCAATAAAACTGGAGCGTATGCCGGAAAATAAATTTGA
>JAYWEL010000076.1:0-2200 GCA_043779285.1 Chitinophagaceae bacterium
ATGCATATTTTTTCTGCTGTAACACCTCCACCTGTTTCCACTTCTTCAATAGTATAGCCGGGATCATTTGGATTGGTAACAGGTTTATTCCCTTTCGCAATCCATATGGTGGTGAAGCCACAACCATTTGATTGGCTGTTGTAAGACCAGGTAGGTGGATCGCTGTCGATCACCGTATAAGTTCCAGCAGAAATTTCAATGTTTGGAAGAACATCCCAATAAGCATTTTGCACTCCTCCTTGTCCAATCAAACCATATGCTTGCCATGGGCCATACACTTTTCCTGTACTGTTATTGCGTAAACTAATAGTACCGGGTTTTTTACCGCCATTGAAATAGTGGTAATTTTCTATCCGGGTAATGAACGTATTTTTATTGAAAGTAAAAAGTGTAGGATTGGTAGGTCCGCTTGATACACCTCCAATATTTCCATTCTCAAAAACTTTCTCTTCTGTTTTGGCATCGGCTGGTTTTACACCAGTGATATCAGGAACCGGTTGTTTTATAGTATTTGATGTCCAGATAGTAGTGAACCCACAACCTTTTGATTCAATGTTATAAGACCAGGTCACCGGATCGCTATCTATCACAGTATAAGTTCCTGCTGGAATTTCTATATTAGGAAGAACATCCCAATAAGCATTTTGCACTCCTCCCTGTCCAATCAATCCATAAGCCTGCCATTGTCCATAAATTTTCCCTGTATTGTTATTACGTAAACCAATAGTGCCTGGTTTTTTACCGCCATTGAAATAATGGTAATTCTCTATCCGGGTAATAAAAGTATTTTTATTGAAAGTAAATAGTGTAGGATTGGCAGGTCCGCTTGAAACACCTCCAATATTTCCATTCTCAAAAATTTTCACTTCTGTTTTTGCATCGGCAGGTTTTACACCAGTAACATCCGGAACGGTTTGTTTTATAGTTTTTGAAGTCCAGATATTAGTGAAGCCACAACCATTTGATTGGCTGTTGTATGACCATGTAGATGGATCGCTGTCTATGACTGTATAAGTTCCTGCAGGAATTTCTATATTAGGAAGAACATCCCAATAAGCATTTTGTACTCCTCCTTGTCCAATCAAACCATATGCCTGCCATGGACCATACATTATTCCTGTATTGTTATTACGTAAACCAATAGTGCCTGGTTTTTTACCACCGTTGAAATAGTGGTAATTCTCGATCCGGGTAATAATAGTATTGTTGCTAAAAGTATATTGAGTAGGATTTTGAGGGCCACTTGAAACGCCACCGATGTTTCCGTTATCAAAAATTTTCACTTCTGTTTTTGTATCGGCAGGTTTCACTCCAGTATCATCCGTTTTTACGGGTGGGTTGGGAACATTTTCAACTGGTTTTTTCCCGGTAAGTATACTATCAAGTTTACCCAATCCTTTTCCAATACCATTCAGTATATCAGTCAGGTTTTTCTTTTTCTTTTTGCCATCTGTATTTGTAACATCTGGTTCAGTGGTTATTGGTTTGGAAAGACGGATAAAGTTTCTTTGTCCGCTTGAATTACGGCTGTCCGTCCATTTGCCGGTTGCACTTTTACCATCATTTGCAAAGGTGATAATATACTGTCCTTTTAATCCATCTTGCGTGGTATAATTGATAAAGCCGATTTCACCAACCATGATAGCTGATCCTCTCGCATTGCCAAATCCATTTTCCACAGCTGTATATTGTCCATCGCCTGTTGAGGTAAAAGCGAATGTTTCCGTATTGCCATGCTTCCATACACCACTGATATCAAATTGGCTGACTGTTCCATTCAAATCTTTTTCTAATGTTCTTACTTTTTCAATCCGTTCAGGGTTGTTCCACCATTTCAGACTTTCTTTCATTTTATCTATTCCTTGTTTCCAGGTGTTGGCATTGACAACCAGTCTTTCTCCTTCATTCCATAATGTATTCGCTTTGTTTTTATTGGCAGTTAAAGGGGTTGACAATTCTGCTTCAAGGATCCTGATTCGTTCAGCGAGGGTTGCATCTGGAACAAGTGTGATACTTTCTTTGTATTTACCAATAGCTATTTCAAGATTTCCTGCTGTTTCTGCCTGCTGACCTTCTGTTTTCAGTTGATCTGCTTTTATTTTATTAGCAATAATCGTATTCTGCTTTTTTTCCATAATTCTTGCAAAATCGATCATCTCTTTTTGCCGTAGGTCATTATTGCCGAATTTGGTGGTAGCTA
>JAYWEL010000077.1:0-5235 GCA_043779285.1 Chitinophagaceae bacterium
AATATTATATTAACTCCTCATATTGGAGGTTCAACCGAGGAAGCACAGCAAAATATTGGGCAAGATGTGAGTATGAAACTTTTTAATTTTCTGGAAAAAGGTATTACTACGGGTTCTCACACTGTTCCACCTTTGGCTTTGCCAGCTCAGGAAGGAACCCATCGAATTTTGCATATTCATAATAATGTGCCGGGTGTTCTTTCAGAAATAAACACCCAGTTATCAAAACATAAAATAAATATTGTTGGTCAATATCTAAAAACGAATGATCTGATTGGGTATGTAGTGTTGGATATTGATAAAAAATTATCTTCAAAAGCTCTTCAATTACTAAAAGGAGTAAAAGAAACCATCAAAGTTCGGATGCTTTATTAAGCAAGTTTAGGCATAATCAATTTCCCTATAATTAATATTATGTTAAGTATATTGTTTAAAAGAAAAGAAGCTTATAGGGCTTCTTCTCTTTTATTAGCTTATTTTACGGCTGCGTATTTCTTACTATACTCTTCTGCTTTAACCTTATCTCCTTTTTGATTATAACAATCTTCAAGCATTCCGTAAGCATTGCGCAAGAATGATTTGTCGCTTATTTTTTTAGGTTCTCTTTTTTCCAGATCTGTTGCTGCAATTTCCAGATATGGTATTGCTTCGGTGAATTTTAAAACATACTCAGCTTTTAAGTCGGCTTTAGCTTTTACATCTTCCGGCTTTGTACTTTTTATTTTATTATGATCTTTAGTTATATAAACAGCATTATTAAAATACATCTGGCCTAATAAAAAATTAGCACCAAAGGTTTCATAATTAGCAGCAATACACTTTTTTAAACTAGCCACTATTTTTGGAATCATTAAAGCTGCATCAGCGGCCATAACATCTTCATTATCGAAAACATAGTTAAATGCTTCACCGGCAAATGCATATTGATAGTTCAACGAATCCGGCTCACTGGCTAATAAATCTTCATACTCTTTAAAGATGTCTGTTTTGTTATTTTTTTCTCGGGCATAATCCATTAAGATCGTTTTAAAAAATCGATCTTTCGGATAGGCTTTCTTCCCAATTTCTGTATACTTTTTGAAATTTAGAGAATCATCTATCCCTTTATAATGAAAACTGACAAATTGATAAGCGATGGAATAATCCACTTCTGTTTTGATTTGTGCATTTACCAATTGCAGAAATAAGTTTAAAGTTTCTACTTTATTATCTAAACGAAAAGCAGCATAACCAGCCATAAATATTAATGAAGTGTCAACCGCAGGCATGGTTAAACCATTAAAAGAAAGGTCATTTTTATTTAAAAATTTACCGACTTCCAATGCTTTTTTATAGTAAACCATTGCATTCTGAAAGTCGTTCTCGTTAAAATACTTAGCTCCTTTATTTGCATAGCTTTGGTAAGCTAAAAAACCAGTTTTAAATTGATCCAATAACATGAACTTATTCTTTGGTTCAAGTTGATAAGTTTTTAGAAACGCAGCATAACTTAATTCAGCGGCATCAGGAAATAACTTACTTGCTTCTGGATCATTGCTAATAAAATCATAAACTTGAGATCGGATATACCATGCATCACCGGTCGCTGTTTTTGGATCAGCAGTAATTTTATCAATCATCTCCTTTGCTTTATCGAACTTTTTCTTTTCAATTAATTTCAAGGCTTCTGTTGGTGCTTGAGCAGTTAAGAACAAACCCATACTTACAAATAGTAACGTAAAAAGGAATTTCTGCATTGTTTTTTCTTGTTTGGTTAAATATTTAATGACTAATCTTTTACTTGATGAGCTTTATTCTGTTTCGGTTGCTTCCGTATTTTCTGAACTTGTAGAATTTTCTTCGGTTCCTAAAATTGCTTCCCCATTATCTACAGTAATTACTCCATTTTCCAATAAATCATCATCATTTCCCTGGTCTGGAATTCTGGAGATACCTGCAATTTCGTCTGATTCTTCTATTCGAATAAGTTTTACACCTTGTGTTGCTCTTCCTTGTTCACTGATTTGTGCCACTTTCATTCGAATGGTTATACCACTTTTACAGGTTATTAATAAGTCTTCGTTTTCAAAAACGCCCATCAAACCTACCAAATTGCCTGTTTTTGCAGTTACATTGATTGTTTTAACTCCTTTTCCACCTCTGTTTGTAAAACGATACTCATCAACAGGAGTTCTTTTACCATATCCTTTTTCACTTACTACAAGTACCGATCTTCCTGGTTCGGTGCTTGGATAAACAACGATCATTCCAATTACCTCATCTTTTGTTTCGTCAACTGTAATTCCGCTTACCCCAATGGCTCCTCTGCCGGTTGCTCTTACTTTTGCTTCTGGGAAACGGATAGCTCGTCCACTTTTAACAGCCATCATAATCTCACTGTTTCCATCGGTTAATTTTGCTTCAATTAACTGATCTCCTTCATTAATGGTAATTGCATTTACTCCATTTTGTCTAGGACGACTGAAATCTTTCAATCTTGTTTTCTTAATGATACCATTTTTTGTACAAAGTATAATATAGTGCTCTCCTACAAACTCTTCATCTTTCAAGTCTTTGATATCAATGACAGCCCGAATATTATCGTCGGGAGGAATTTGAATCATATTCTGTATCGCTCTGCCTTTTCCGGTTTTTTCACCATCCGGTATCTGGTATACATTTAACCAGAAACACCTGCCTTTTTCGGTAAAGAATAACATGGTATGATGTGTAGATGCAACAAACAAATGTTCGATCCAATCTTCTTCCCTTGTTTTACCACCTATAACTCCTCTTCCACCTCTTCTTTGTTGTTTAAACTCTGTAGCTGAAGTTCTTTTGATGTATCCTAAATGAGAAATTGTAATGATTACATCTTCCTCTTTAATAAAGTCTTTAATATTTAGTTCATCATCGTTATACGTAATCTCTGATTTACGTTCATCACCAAAACGTTCTTTTACTTCCAATAATTCTGTAATAATCAATTCGTAACGCATGTCTTCGTTCCCCAATAATTCAATCAAGCCGGCAATGAATTTCATCAATTCATCGTATTCATTCTTGATCTTTTCCCGCTCCATGCCGGTTAAACGCTGTAAACGTAATTCCAGAATAGCTTTTGCCTGAATTTCATCTAATCCCCAACCGGCAGTAATTAAATTTTCTTTTGCAACGTCAGGTGTGGAAGAACTTCTGATTAAACGAATCACTTCATCTAAATGATCCAGTGCAATCAGATATCCTTGTAAAATGTGGGCCTTTTTTCTCGCTTCAGCCAATTCGTAATTAGCCCGGCGAATAACCACTTCATGGCGGAAAAGTACAAACTCTGAAATAAGGTCTTTTAAATTCAACGTCTTTGGACGTCCTCTTACAATAGCTATATTGTTGATACCATAGCTGGTTTGTAATTCGGTATGTTTGTATAAATGACTGATGACCACATTGGCAATGGCATCTCTTTTTAAATCAATAACGATCCTTGTCCCTTCTTTGTTATTCGATTCATTATTGATATGTGCAATTCCACCAACAATTTTTTCAGTAACCAATCTTCCGATCTTGTCACATAAATTATCTCTGTTTACTTGATAAGGCACTTCATTAATAATGATAGTTTCCCTGCCACTAGGCTTGGTTTCAATGGTCAATTTACCTCTTAAAACTACGCGGCCACGACCTGTATGCATACCTGCTTTGATACCTTCCATCCCGTATATTATTCCACCGGTAGGAAAATCAGGTGCCTTTACATATTCCATTAATTCATCAATGGTAATATCCCTGTTTTTAATGTAAGCAATACAACCATCAATAGCTTCACTTAAATTATGCGGCATCATATTGGTAGCCATACCTACAGCAATACCACTAGATCCATTTACCAATAAATTGGGTATTCTTGAGGGTAATACAGTTGGTTCTTTCAGGGTGTCATCAAAGTTGAATTGAAAATCAACGGTGTCCTTATCAATATCTCCCAACATACTATCAGAAATACGTTCCAGTTTGGCTTCTGTATAACGCATAGCAGCCGGTCCATCTCCATCTTGACTACCATAGTTACCCTGGCCATTTACCAGACGGTATCTCATACTCCACTCCTGAGCCATTCTCACCATAGTATCATAAACAGCGGTATCGCCATGCGGATGATACTTACCCAAAACTTCACCCACAATACGGGCCGATTTTTTGTGCGATTTATTCCAATGTAATCCAAGATCATTCATCGCATATAGTATACGACGGTGTACAGGTTTTAATCCATCTCTGACATCTGGTAATGCCCGGCCAACAATTACTGACATGGAATAGTCAATATATGCGGCTTTCATTTGTTCTTCAATATTAACCGGAACTATCCGGTTGTAATCACCGGTTTCAGCAGGTATTAAATTATCTTCCATTAGGTCTTATATTTCGCTAATTTTTTAAATAATGTGTTTTGAATTTCTCTGATTATTGAACAAATTATCAAAGAGGTTTTCAAGGCATGCAAATCTACCTTAATTAGCCCTTAAAACCTTAATAAACAAGCATTATTAAGAATTATTTTTTCACAGTTATTTTTCAATTGTGGACAAATACCTGATGATGCTTATTCGGGATTAGCGGATAGTTTTACATCATTCTGATTGTTTACTCTTATTTACTATAAACAGATGGTTTTCATTTCATAATAAATCTTTATTTTAGGCATTCTTAAAGCAAATACATTGAAAAAAATCCTGTTATTTGGTGCGGGCAAATCCGCTACTGTTCTTATATCCTATTTATTAGAAAATGCGGCAATAGAAAACTGGATGCTCAAGTTGGTAGATAGCAATTTGGAACTTGCCAAATCAAAGTTGAAAGAATCTCCTTATGGAGAGGCTATTTCATTGGATATAAATTTAGGAGAAGTAAGAAATGAGTTGATTTCACAAGCTGATTTGATTATTTCCATGTTACCGCCTCATTTACATTTTTTGGTTGCCAAAGATTGTGCAAAATTGGGCAAACATCTTTTAACGGCTTCTTATCTGGATGAAAATATCAATAGCCTATCCGATGAAATAAAAGATAAAGATGTTTTGTTTTTATGTGAAATGGGTTTGGATCCGGGTATTGATCATATGAGTGCAATGAAGATCATCGGGGAAATTAAAAAAAACGGTGGATCTGTTACATCATTTAAATCGCATTGTGGTGGTTTGATTGCACCCGAAAGTGATGATAATCCCTGGCATTATAAAATCAGTTGGAACTCCA
>JAYWEL010000078.1:0-5224 GCA_043779285.1 Chitinophagaceae bacterium
TAAACAGTAAATAGTCCAATGCGCTTTTCTGCGGTATAATACCATCTAAGATTTACACATAGTCCGTTGGACTATTTAGTAAATCAAGATGGTATAACAAAGTACAAACTCTCCTCCTTCTTCACCCGAAATAATATACTTAAAATAAATATTGTTGGTAGTTACAGTTTCCTGTTTCTCTACGATTGTATTAACACAAGACATTAAAAACAATGCTGCCAAAATAAAAAAGACCAACAAACTCCCGTTAATCATAGTTATCCAATTGACTCAATAAAAATGACTCCTAGAAATATACTTCTATAAAAAGTAATTCAAAACCTTCTTTAATTTGCTTCCCGAATGGCTGAATTTAAAGGCTGAATTCATTTACCTTTGTCGTCCTGTCAATATGGCTGAGCCCTAAATACAGCATTAAATTTGACAAGTGAATGAGATCATTTAACGAATAAGAACAGAATACTTATAATATTTATACCATGATTGGCTTTATTTCAAAATTATTTGGCGGCAACAAGTCGGAGAAGGATATTAAAGTAATATTTCCGTTGGTCAAAATAATCAACGATCATTTTGACCAATATCAAAACATTACAAATGATGAATTGCGTAACAAAACAGCTGCATTTCGACAGAGAATAAAAACACATCTTGCTGAGATTGATGCTTCTGTTATGGATTTAAATAAGCAGGCAGAAGAACTTCCATTCGGTGAATTAGTGGGTAAGGATACTATTTATCAGGAAGTGGATAAATTGAAAAAGAAGAGGGATGAAAAGATTGAGGAAATTTTAAAAGAACTTCTACCAGAGGCATTTGCAGTGGTGAAAGAAACTTGTCGACGATTTAAGGACAATGAGGAATTGGTTTCATCAGCTACGCAAATGGATAAAGACCTGAGTGCAAAAAAAGATTATATAACAATTGATGGAGATAAGGCTATTTATAAAAATACATGGACAGCTGCCGGCGGAAAAATTACCTGGAACATGGTTCACTATGATGTGCAGTTAATTGGTGGAATTGTTTTGCACGAAGGTAAAATTGCAGAAATGGCTACCGGTGAGGGAAAAACATTAGTATCTACACTCCCTTCTTACCTAAATGCATTAGCCGGTGAAGGGGTTCACTTGATTACTGTAAACGAATACCTTGCCCGCCGTGACCAGGAATGGAATGGAACCATTTTCGAATGGCTTGGATTAAGTGTTGATTGCATTGACAAACACCAACCCAATAGTGAGGAAAGAAGAAAAGCATACCATGCCGACATTACGTATGGCACCAATAATGAATTTGGTTTCGACTACCTACGTGATAATATGGTACACTCACCCGAAGAGATGGTTCAACGCAAACATCATTATTCGATGGTAGATGAGGTGGATAGTGTATTGATTGATGATGCCCGTACTCCGCTAATTATTTCAGGACCTATCCCTAAAGGTGATGATCAGCAATACCATTTATTAAAACCCCGTATCCAACAATTGGTAGAAGCACAGGAAAAAATTTCCCGTGAATGTTTGAACCAGGCTAAAAAACTTTTTGCCGAAGGGAAAGAAGATCCTACTGAAGGTGGCTTATACCTATACCGGGCTTTTCGTGGATTACCGAAATACACTCCGTTGATTAAGTTTCTGAGTGAACCCGGTATTAAAGTAAAATTACAAAAAGCAGAAAACTATTATATCGCTGACCAGAACCGGAACATGCATATCATTGATGAAGCATTGCTTTTTCATATCGATGAAAAAAACAACTCGGTAGATTTTACCGATCTGGGAAATCAAACGGTTACAAAAGGCGAAGAAGATCCGGAGTTTTTCGTTTTACCCGACATTGCCATCAAGTTAACAGAAATTGAAAACAAAGACATTTCAACTGAAGAAAAACTGCAGCAAAAAGAAACCCTTCTTAATGAATACACACTAAAAGCCGACCGAATTCATTCGGCACAACAATTACTGAAAGCATACACATTATTTGAAAAAGAAGTGGAGTATGTAGTGATGGATTCACAGGTAAAAATTGTGGACGAACAAACAGGTCGTATTCTGGATGGCCGACGATATAGTGATGGATTACACCAGGCCATTGAAGCAAAAGAGAATGTGAAAATAGAAGCTGCAACGCAAACCTACGCTACCATTACATTACAGAACTATTTCAGGATGTATCATAAGCTGGCAGGTATGACTGGAACAGCTGAAACAGAAGCCGCGGAATTATGGAGTATCTATAAACTGGATGTGGTTACTATTCCAACCAATGTATCCATTATTCGAAATGATGTGGAAGATCTGGTTTATAAAACCAAGCGGGAAAAATATAAAGCCATCATCGATGAAATTGAAATATTGAGAGCTGCCGGCCGGCCCGTATTGGTTGGAACTACCACCGTGGAGGTTAGTGAATTGCTTGGCAAAATGCTGAGTGTTAAAAAAATTCCTCATAATGTATTGAATGCAAAACAACATGCGAGGGAGGCTCAGATTGTTGCCGAAGCTGGCTTAGCAGGCAATATTACCATTGCTACAAACATGGCAGGTCGTGGTACCGATATTAAGTTAGGCCCTGGCGTTAAAGATGCAGGAGGATTGGCCATCATTGGAACCGAAAGACATGAATCCCGCCGGGTAGACAGGCAGTTAAGAGGACGTGCCGGTCGTCAGGGAGATCCGGGTTCATCGTTATTTTATGTTTCACTGGAAGATGATCTGATGCGTATGTTCGGTAGCGAACGTATCGCTTCTTTCATGGATAAATTTGGGTACAAAGAAGGAGAAATGATTCAACACGGAATGATTTCAAAGAGTATTGAAAGAGCCCAGAAGAAAGTGGAAGAAAATAATTTCGGCATCCGTAAAAGATTACTGGAATATGATGACGTGATGAATAAACAACGTACTGCAGTTTATGAAAAACGTCACCACGCCTTGTTTGGCGAACGATTGGCATTGGATATCGATAATGCATTCTCGGTTGTAGTTGATGGATTAATAACCAGTTTCCGTGAGCAGGAAGATTTTGACGGATTTAAAATGGCTTGTATTGTAAACTTCGGCATAGATGTAAATATTGAAAAAGATGAATTTTTAAAAACCGATTTCAATACCCTGGCTAATAATCTTTACAAGCAGGTAACTGATAATTATGAAGTGAAAAAAGAACATTTGAAAAAACAATCTATCCCGGTTTTCAAAAACATAAAACTAACGCAGGGTAATCATATCGAAAATGTAGTTGTTCCATTTACTGATGGCCGCAAAGGATTTAATATTCTGGCCAACATGCAAAAGACACTGAGTACAGAAGGCGGAGAACTTTGCAATGCCTTAGAACGTACAGTTACACTTTCGGTGATTGATGATACCTGGAAAGAACATCTTCGTTCGATGGATGACCTGAAACAAAGTGTACAAACAGCATACCTGGAACAAAAAGATCCATTGGTCATTTATAAATTAGAAGCTTTCAATTTGTTTAAACAAATGGATAGCAGTGTAAACCGGGATATCGCTTCTTTCCTTTGTCATGCAGGTATTCATGTTGAACAAGATAATACACAATTGAAAGAAGGCCGTCAGCAAAAAACCGATATGAGCAGTCTGCAGGCAAACAAAGATGATTATGATAATTCAGGAGTTGCAGGAAACGATTATCACAATCCTTCAACTGCAGTAAGTCATGAACCGGTAACTGTAGCGCCTAAAATAGGACGCAATGAACCTTGCCCATGTGGAAGCGGAAAAAAATATAAAAACTGCCACGGTCACGAATAATACCGCTTATAAACAGTAAATAGTCCAATGCGCTTTTCTGCGGTATAATACCATCTAAGATTGACACATAATCCGTTGGACTATTTAGTAAATCAAGATGGTATAACCTTTTGATTCAAGCGCATAAAAAAAGCGATCCGCCATGAGCAGATCGCTTTTTTTTAATTTAGCCAATTTTTATTTTATACCATACTTGGCTTTATACTTATCAAACAAATGACTTTGTTTGCTTGCCATATCAATCTGGCGTCCCTGTATGAAAGCCGTTTTAATATTGTTTGTTTTCATGTCTAAAATGTCTCCGGAACTGATCAGTATATTCGCATCTTTTCCTTCTTCTATAGAGCCGGTTTTATCCGCCATTCCAAGAATTTTAGCTGCATTCAAAGTCATTGCACTTAATGCTTCCTCTTTACTTAATCCATAAGCAGATGAGGTTCCGGCATTAAAAGCCAAATTACGATATCGTGTATTTCCATCGTCATCATTGAATGCAAATAGAACGCCGGCTTGCTGCAACATGGCTGGTGTTTTAAATGGCTGATCGATATCATCATCTATCATGGCAGGTAAATCGTGTAGCTGATTCAGGATTACTGAAATATTATTTTGTTTCAATAAATCAGCAATCTGCCAACTGTCTACCGCACCAACAACTACCACCTCAAACCCAAATTCTTTTACAAAATCGATGGCTATCAGCATCTCTTTTACAATATTGCAATGAATGAAAAGTTTTTGCTTTTTGGTAAACAATCCTTTAACGGCTTCAAATTTCAGGTTCATATTTTCATGACTTGCCTCAGCCTGATAAGCTTTCGCTTCACGGAAAAACACTTTTACATTTTCAATTCTTTCCAATCCGCTTTTTATTGGATCAGCCGGTTGTGCAGCACCGGGGAAACCACCAAAACCACCTCTGCCACCACTTCTTCTGGCTAATAAAGAAGGCATCCGGAATACAATACCATGGTCTACACTGTATGCAGCATCTTCCCAGTTCCATGCATCTAATTGAACGACTGTAGAAGAACCGGAAATGATTCCACCGGCCGGGATAATATTCGCTAATAAAACGCCGGTTGAATGCAATGGATTGATTGCTTTCGAATCGGTATTGTATGCAACAATTGAACGGATATTTGTATTAATATCCCCAATTTCAGTAGCATCCATAGTAGCTCGTACGCTAGGCACTTCCCCTAATCCTAATTGGGATGATGCCAGTATCAACCCGGGATAAATATGCTGGCCTTTGCAATCAATAACTTTTGCATTGGATGCCGGAGCAGATGTGCCTACCTCTGTAATTTTCCCATTGGTAAAAACAACAGTTCCATTATTTATTACCTGGCCATTACCCACATGAATAGTTGCATTTGTTAATGCAATGGTTCCCTTTTGAGCTGGCGCCGGGGAAATGGTTTCCTGTGCAGATG
>JAYWEL010000079.1:0-12412 GCA_043779285.1 Chitinophagaceae bacterium
GCCGATAAAGCCGGACCGGTATTGCGGCAGAACAAATAGATTTCCTGAATCAATTCTTTTTTACCAACAATAACGCCGCCCAATACCCGACCTTGTCCGTCGAGCCATTTGGTGGCACTGTGCATCACCAGGTCGGCTCCCAGTGCAATGGGTTGTTGTGCTATCGGTGTGGCAAAACAATTATCTACATTCAAAATTATTTTATGCTGCTTTGCGATATCAGCCAAGGCTTTGATGTCCAGGATATCCAAACCGGGATTGGTTGGCGATTCAATAAAAATCATTTTGGTATTGGGGCGGATCTGTTTTGTCCACTCCTCGATGGATGCACTTGCATCTACATAACTGTGTTCGATACCGTATTTCGGCAGGTATTTGGTAATGATATTGTGGGTGCTGCCAAAGAGTGATCGGCAGGCCAGCAGATGGTCGCCGCTTTTCAACAAAGCCATGAAAGAACCAAACAGCGCAGCCATACCCGATGCCGTGGCATAGCCTGCTTCGGCGCCTTCCAGTGCACACATTTTGTCGGTAAACTCTTGAACGTTTGGATTACTGAAGCGGCTGTAGATATTGTCTTCGCTTTCATCGGCAAAAGCGGCCCGCATATCTTCTGCATTGTCAAAACAAAAACTGCTGGTCAGGTAAATCGGAACAGAATGTTCCATTTCATTGCTTTTATCTACCTGTGTGCGTATGGCTTTTGTAATTGGTTTCATCGCTTTTTGTTAAAGATAAATATTAAGGGTAAGAGTTTTAATATGTAAAAATTTATAAAGAATATTTATGGTCTGGTTTATCTGATTTCGGGATGATTTTTTAGAAGTGGAATCAGTAACCGGGAATTTGTTATTGCACCTTCTTTGTTTAAATGATTCTTGTCGTAGAGATATTCGGGTTTTGAAATTTCTTGCAGAAAATGATTGGTATAGCCCAGTTTCATGCTTGCCGGTAATTGATTGAAAACAGAAAGAACAATATCCCTTTCGGATTGTTTGTTATAAGTTAGGGGAAGAAAAAATATCAATTCCGCATGGTGCCTTTCTGCCAGTCGGTTTAAGTATTCAATGATCTGTTTGTATTTGATCAGGTTATCTGCACGTACAATTGATTGACTCAGATCTGTATATTTCAGAAACGACGAGTTGTCTTTTAAATTATTTTTTTTATGAGGATCGAATTCCTTCCTTTCCTGTTCAACTTTCACGTTCTGCATTTTTGCAAACAATTTGATGATGTCCCCTTTTATGGAAGCTGCAGAAAAAAATTGCTGATTGAGAATATCCATAAGCATCATCGATTTTTCTGCAATCGATTGTTCCTGGGTAATGCGTAAAGCGGCTTTCAAGGCTTGGGTCCTCGATCCGGAAGATTGTATAACGGATTCAGGAAGTTCATTTAATAAGGCGGACAATTCCATGCATATTATTTTATGCCCAGTCGTTTTGATTATTTTTTCTGCGATGATGCTGTTTCCCAAAAATGTGCTGCCTGTAATCCCAAGTTTGAAGAAATTATGTTCTGTAAAAGCTGAATCCATAATCGTTTTGTCAATGCTCATATCCACCCGGCTTGATCCTATGAAATAAAGGGAAGTGGTTTTCAACGTTTCATTCTGATTAGAATTTACTTGCCCTTGCACCGAATAATTTTCCTGAACACTTTTTTTAACCATCAAAATCAAGGAGACGATGATCAACAGAAACAGGAATATTTTGGCGAATGCTCTATTCATTTTTCTGGTTGCTTAAAATTGGATATAATAATTTTCAACACCTGCACTCATGCCAAAGACAAGAATCAGGATGGTTAGTTTGAAGTAAATGAACCAACGGGCAACCTTAGGTTTAGAACCGATATAATCATCAAAGCGATTGTTTTTTGCTTTGGCATAATGAAAGTCCATGATGGCCAGACATACCAATAAAATCATAATTTTCACAAAATAATCTCCGATGAAATTCCGTGGCAATTGTGCAGCATGATTGAATAGCTTGTCAAACAACCCTTTCAGGTTGGGGCTGATAAATACCACTGCCAGGATGCTGGAAACGGCCAGATGGTAAATGGTTCCGGTAAATTTTCTGATGCCATTCTGCGGCCATTTTTTGAATGGAATCTTTTTTTCAATCACAATCCAAAATCCATTGAGTGTGCCCCATAGTAGAATGGCCATGGAAACCTCATGCCATAAGGCAATCATCAAAAAGGTGATCAGCAGAAATATATCCGTGTATTTTCTTTTTTTGTCATACCTGGAAATCACGAAGAAAAAATAATCCCTGAACCATTCATTCAATGTGATATGCCAGCTTTTCCAGAACTCCTGTCTTGATGAGGAAAGATAAACCCGGTTGCCGAAATTGTTTTTCAGCCGGATATTCAACATTTGTGAAACACCCTGAAAGAAATCGATAAAGGAACTGAAATTGCAATAGAGATAGATAAAGAATAGAACCCCGATCAATAGGTAGTAAGGGCCACTGATTTCGGATTGCTGCAGTTGCACTATCAACACAAAAAGTCTTTGTGCAATAATGATATTCTTGAACATGGCCCATAAAATTAGCCGTGAGCCACGGGTGATGGAATCATTACTGACTTCGATGTTTTTAAACTGTTCAAAAAGATATTTTGCCCGATGCAAAGGGCCGGAAAATATGGCCGGGAAATAAATGAGGTATAGCAAAAGGAAAAAAAAGTTTTTTTCCGGGGGCAGGTATTTTCGTTTCACATCCATCAAGTAACTGATGCTGTTGAACGTAAAATAAGACAGGCCCAAGATCTGAAAAATGCTTTGCCAGTTTTCTGCATCGAAACTGTCCAGGGATTGAATTCTGAAATTTTCAAAATGATGGCCGTCTGCGGTGAATTTGAAAATGGTGAACGGAATCAACAATAAAACCAGCGGAAGCCAAAATGAAAATCGTTTTGTGTGAATGAATTTTCCCGATAAAAAAGTGATGCCGGATAAAAGCAATACCAGCCATATCTTGCTGCCGATAAGCAAATAATAAAAAATAAAACTTACAGCCAGCAAGGCTTTCCATCGGTTTGCTTTCGAGACCAGGGAAACCGTTAATATGGAAACCAATAGGAAGAGTGCCGTTAAAACTAAATTAATACCTGTCATGAATTTTTGGATTCAACTGGAATGGATTCGACAGTTCGCATGAAAATTTGTCTGGACCATTTGACCGATTGAGAAGTATTCAAAGTATAATTCTTTAAAAACTCCGTCATGGGTTTCAAGCAATACCTCAGTTCCTGTCTTGCAATGGAAGCCCCCAGGCAAAAGTGCACACCTTTTCCAAATGACATATGGTTGTTTGGTGTGCGATCAAAAACTAGTTCATCTGGATTTGTAAAAATAGTGTCATCCCGGTTGGCACTTGCCAGGCACAGATATAGTTTTGAATTGGCCGGAATATTTTTATCAGCAATTTCAAACGGGTTTTTATTAATCCGGATGGTGTATTGCAAGGGGGATGTAAATCTGAATAGCTCTTCAATCAGCACATTTAATTCATCCTGATTGCAGGAAAGAATATAGTCGATCAACGCAGGCTTTTGCATTATTTCATAAAGTGCCATGGACAAATTATCCTTGGACGTTTCAAAAGCGGCCATCAATGTAAGGGATGTGATGGAATAAAGATCTTCTTCCGAATAAGTAAGTTCAGCTTCATTGGAATGAAGTCCCAATTTGGTTTTGAATTCCGAATCTGAAAAAATGTCCTTTCCCCACAACAGCCAATCATTGATCTCCAGATAAACCTGTTTCGGGATATAGAGATCCTGGCTTTTTGCCAGCATGCTTGAGTAGGTTTTTATTTTTTCAAATTCTCCCGAACTTTTGATCCCCAGGATTTGTTTTACAACCATAAAAATAAATTCTGCACAATAGTTTACCAGGTCAAAATCCTGTTTCGACTGGTATTGTTTATTGATGGATTGAACAGACTTACTTAGAACCGTATCTAGATTTTTTAAATTTAATGACTTTCCCATAATTGCACGAGTGTCCTTATGTATCTGGTCATTCAGATACATCGGCCACATTTTTGTGCCTTTTGAAAGATATGGGCAGGTATTGGAATTCTTGAAAATATACGGTTCTTTCTCCTTGAAGAATTGACTTAACTCAGAGACTGAAAAATCCTTGGAGGATAGGATTTCATTGACATCTTTATAATTGAGAATGATCCAGGAATTATTAAAAATTTCCTGAATCGGGTTCTGTTCCCTGCAATCTTTGAGGTGATTGTAAGGGTTTTCGAAATACCCGGGACTATATGGATTCCAGACTAGTTTTGACTGTACACCCATTCTGTTAGTTTGTTTATGGTATTAAACTCTGTAAAGAGAGTTGGGCTTAACTCTTTTTCGAGCAAAGTCTCCAAATCAAATGAAAGGGAAATGAGTGAAAGAGAATCCAGATTGAAATTTTCAAATTCCACATCACATAGTACTTCAGAAGTTGGGATGCCGGTTTCTTCTGCAATTTTTTCTTGTAGCCAAAGTTTAATATTCATGATAGTGTTTTAGTTGGATTGCTTTAAAAATAAGGAAATGAAATTTTTAAGCAAAAAAATATATTTATGTTATCCTTTCCGCAATTTTGAAAAATCAAGAAATCTTTTTTTTGCATATAATCTTTACGGATATATATTTATACCCATGAAAATATTTTTGGACTTTGACGGAACTGTGGTAGAACACCTTTATCCCAAACTGGGAGCCTATAATTCTGGTTGTTTTGAAGTGATACAAAATCTGCAGGAAGCGGGTCATGAAATAATCCTGAACAGCTATCGGGTGGACTGCAATGACGGCTCACTGGAGGATGCATTTCAGTTTCTGAATCTCAATCCAGACTTTATTATCAATACTATTTCATTGCACACCGAAAAAAAATTGCCTCCACCTTTTTGGAACTGGGAATATTTTCTGGTTAATGAGGTGATCTTTATTGATGACATCAGCAGCGGTATTCCATTGAAACCTACTGTGGCACTTCCAAACAGTAATATGGTAGACTGGGAAGCCATCAATGAACAGTTTTTGGAAAAAGGAATTTATGGCTAACAAATAAGGAAGATTATTTGTTCAATATTTCATTTCGAATAAAACGGATTCCTGCACTGCTTTGCTCGGTACTTTCCAATCTGGCCTCATAACGTTTTCCATCCACAATGGCCAACATGTAAGATGTATTGGGAGGTATAGATCCCAGGTTTTCTGCAACCATGATGAGGTCATTACTTTCTTTTAAATCAGTAACAGCCAGTTTGATAATAAATGCTTTTTCGGTGAGACGAATATGTTCAAATATCAAACGATCATTCAGAAACAATGAGATGGAATCTCCATCCACTTCGGCATTATCATAAAAACGCAGTTCAATAGAATCGCCGGTAACCGGTATTTCCTGAAAAATAATTTTCTTACGGGTAATAAATTTTTCTTCAATACTGATGGACTTTTCAATGATGGGTATTGGTTTTGGCAATTCTTTTTTTACGATAGGTTCTGCTTGTTTTTTTGCGGGAGGAATAAAAACTTGGTCTTGCTTTTGCTTAACAATTACGGTGTATACTGGTTTTTCTGCCACTATAATTTCGGGCTTATTTTCTACCGGTTTCAAAAACGCCAGTTTGCCAATACTGTCGATAAGAAAAGGATCATTGGTACCTGCTGTATAGTTGTCGATAACAAAATTCCATTCGTCTTTGAATACAGCTGTATTTGTTTTTTGCAAATCAACAGGTCCTTTTGGTATTCGAATATTTTCTTTCAGTACTGAATTTCCATTTAAAAACATTTTTGATCCGCCGGGGCAATTAAAATCTGCAGTCGATAAATAAGGAATGCCTCCCGGATTAGTTAAAAGCAATTTCCCCTTTTTTTCTTCTATCAATTGATCATCCCACCAAATGGCACTGTTTTCCCTTTCGTCGAAATATCCTTTGATGCTGTATCTCCTGTAACTGTTGGCGTTTTCAAAATAATAACTGGTTCCGGTAAGGCTGTCGCCGGTTTTCACGATTTTTAATTCTACATTTTTTCGATCGATCTTTCCTTTCCAGTAACCGGTAATCTGCTGTGCATTCGTTTTTGTAAACAAAAGAGTTGAAACGAAAATTAGTAAAATGGAAATGATGTATTTCAAATGCGGTATTCAGGTCAAATTAAAAAAATACTGTATCTTGTAGTTAACGTTTTTTCGTTCAGAATAGTATAGCCGCAAATCATTGCAGTTTCATTTTCACACTAAAATCATCCATTATGAATCAACTAATCAGCCCAGATTTTTTCCTTAGTCATCAACTCGATTTTCATCCGGTTGTTCGTTTCAATGAAAAGACTGATAAAATAATAGAGATGGACTTTTCGGAAGGGAATACAGAATTGAGTTCTGCAATACTCAACGACACCAATCATTTCATGAATTATATCAATGGTAAATTACATGATGCGGGTGCTTTGTATGGTATTGGTGGTTACAATGAACATAGAACGGTTTATTCAAGAAGTACGGTTTTCGATTCTCATCTTCCGGGAGAAGAGCCCCGTCGGATACACCTGGGCGTGGATATCTGGGGCCAACTGAACACCCCTATTTTCGCACCCATGGATGGGTTGGTTTATAATTTTGCATTTAATAATGATTTCGGCGACTATGGGGCTACCATCATTCTCTCTCATAATTTAGAAGGACAAACTTTTCATACTTTATACGGGCACTTATGTCTGAACGATATCAAGAATCTGGAAATTGGGCAGCATATTGATAAAGGAGAATTGTTTGCCGAGTTTGGTATGCCAATCGAAAACGGTCATTGGCCACCGCATTTACATTTTCAGATAATTACCGATATGCAGGGACATGAAGGAGATTATCCCGGCGTATGTTCCATTTCAGATAGAGATAAATATTTATCCAATTGTCCCGATCCGGATTTGATTCTTCAACTCAATAAATACATTTCTTAAAAATTGCTTTCCTGTTTCATATTGTTTAATTGCATTTATCTTTGGTAGATGCTGAACCCCAATTTGAATTCGGACAAAGAGGATCTGAGTAATCCGGATAAGGAATTCGAGAATAATATCAGGCCCAATGCCATAAATGATTTTGCCGGTCAACCTCAATTGATTGAGAACCTGGTGATATTTATTAAAGCAGCTAAGCTAAGAGGTGAGGCTCTCGATCATGTGCTTTTTCATGGCCCTCCGGGATTGGGTAAAACCACGTTGTCGAGAATTGTTGCCAACGAATTAGGTGTTAACATCCGGGAAACTTCTGGTCCCGTTATTGAAAAGCCCGGAGACCTGGCGGGTTTGTTGACTAATCTGGAAACGGGTGATGTTTTATTCATCGATGAAATTCATCGCTTGAGTACCGTGGTAGAAGAGTATTTGTATGCGGCTATGGAAGATTTTAGAATCGACATCATGATCGACAGTGGACCCAGTGCCAGAAGCATTCAAATAAATATCAATCCATTTACCTTGGTTGGAGCTACTACAAGAAGTGGATTATTATCAGCTCCATTATTATCGAGGTTTGGTATTAAATCCAGATTGGAATATTATCCTGCCGAAACGTTGGCAAAAATTATTCAACGTTCCTGCGGTATATTAAATACAAAAATAACCAGCGAAGCCATTCATGAAATTTCCCGCAGAAGCCGTGGTACACCCCGTATCGCCAATGGGTTATTGCGAAGGGTAAGAGATTTTGCACAGGTGTTGGGCAATGGTAATATCGATCTGGCTATTACGCAACATTCTTTGAAAGCATTGAATGTAGATGAGCATGGACTCGATGATATGGATAACCGAATTCTGGCAGCTATCATTGATAAGTTCAAAGGTGGTCCGGTTGGGCTGACAACCATTGCAACGGCTGTAAGTGAGGATGCTGGCACCATTGAAGAAGTGTATGAACCGTTTCTGATACAGGAAGGTTTTCTGCAGCGAACACCCCGTGGACGTGAAGTAACTGCCAAAGCGTATGAACATTTGGGCAGGACCAGGCCGGGATCGGAAGCCGGAACTTTATTTTCTTAAAGTAGAAAAAAATTTTTACATAAAAAAAGCTTGTCAAATCAATGACAAGCTTTTCTGTATAACAAAAAAAAATTATTCGGTTACAACTAACCTGAAACCATTTCCGTGAATATTCACGATCTCAATTTTCTCATCGTCTTTCAGATATTTGCGCAATTTGGCAATATACACATCCATGCTTCGGCCATTGAAATAGGTATCGCTTCCCCAGATTTTTTTCAATGCCTTGTCTCTAGGAAGAAGATCATTCAAATGTTCGGCAAGCATTTTTAATAATTCATTTTCTTTTGGCGATAGCGTATGTGTTACACCGCCCTGAATAAGCTGTCTCAATTTTGGATTGAAATGATACGTGGATAAATCAAATTCTTTATTGTCTGCTTCACGGTTCAGCTCTTCATTTCTTTTAAGGATGGCTTTTATTTTCAACAATAGCACATCACTGTCGAATGGTTTTGTAATAAAATCATCGGCTCCCAATTTATAACCTTGAATGATATCTTCTTTCATGGTCTTGGCACTCAAAAAGAATAAAGGGATATCCGGGTCCACATCACGAATTTCTTCTGCCAACGTAAATCCATCCATATTGGGCATCATGATATCCAGCAGGCAGAGGTCGAATTTTTCGCGTTGAAATGCGGCAAGACCCAAGCGGCCATCTCTTTCTAAGATGATATCATAGTCATTCAGCTCCAGGTAGTTTTTTAAAACGGATCCCAGATTCGCATCATCTTCGCATATTAATATTTTCGGTTTCTTATCTTCCATGGTCAAAGTTTTTATGTTATACAAATAAAATTAAATCATTTGCCAATCATTCTTTATTCTAAATAATGTTTTGTTAAGAGTTAAGGATTGGGTTTAGGCTTTGTTTATCGACGATTAATCAAAATAAAACTTGCAGGCACGGGGTTTCATTAAAATTATGTAAATTGATTCAAGTAACAACATCACTTTAAAATAATGAATGAATATGGCAAAGAAGGATGATTTTTTAAAAGCAGTCAATGAGGGCTATTCTTTCAAGGGTGAAGCCGTGAAGATTGGATGTGCTGTTTTAGATGGAGAAGTAGTACCGGGCGCAGATGTATTCCTTCCTTTGAAAACCATGAACCGTCATGGTTTGATAGCCGGGGCTACTGGTACAGGGAAAACAAAAACATTGCAGGTTATCAGTGAAGCATTGAGTGATGCAAGTGTTCCGGTATTAATGATGGATATCAAAGGAGATTTAAGTGGGATTGCTGTTGCCGGAAATGCACATCCTAAAATAGTTGAACGTTGCCTGAAAATTGGCGTCATTTTTCAGCCAACAGGATTTCCGACCGAGTTACTGACACTGAGTGAAGAAAAAGGAGTTAGGCTAAGAGCCACTGTCAGTGAGTTTGGTCCGGTGCTGCTTTCAAAAATTCTTGGATTAAATGATACACAAGGCGGACTGGTTGCCATGATTTTTAAATATTGCGATGATAATAAATTACCGTTGCTTGATCTGAAAGATTTTATTAAGGTATTACAGTTTGTAAGTGATGAAGGAAAAGTTGAGATTGAAAAAGTTTACGGAAAAATTTCCACTACTTCTACCGGAACCATTTTACGCAAAGTGATTGAATTGCAACAACAGGGAGCCGATGTTTTTTTTGGCGAAAAAAGTTTTGAAGTAGATGACCTGATGCGTATTAATAGTGAAGGCCGGGGGATTATCTCTATTTTACGGGTAACCGATTTGCAGGACAGGCCAAAATTATTCTCCACATTTATGTTGCAGATGCTGGCCGAGTTGTATGCTTCCTGTCCGGAAGAAGGCGACCTTGAAAAACCCAAGTTGGTCATTTTTGTAGATGAAGCACATTTGATTTTTCAGGAAGCCAGTGATGCATTAATGCAACAGATTGAAACCGTTATTAAATTGATCCGTTCAAAAGGAATCGGTATATTTTTCTGTACGCAGAATCCGATGGATGTGCCTGCAGCTGTACTTTCTCAGTTAGGTATGAAGGTGCAACATGCCTTGCGGGCATTTACAGCAAACGATCGAAAATCCATTAAACAGACAGCAGAGAATTATCCACTTTCTGATTTTTACAAAACAGAAGATATTCTTACACAGTTAGGAATAGGCGAAGCATTAATCACTATGCTGAATGAGAAAGGTATTCCAACTCCATTGGTGCATACCATGCTGAATCCGCCAAGGAGCCGGATGGATGTTTTGACGGATGCAGAAATAAATGACCTTGTCAGTGTCTCAAAACTGGTAAAAAAATACAACGTAGAAGTAGATAGCGAAAGTGCTTACGAAATACTGAATAAGAAATTGAATGTGGCTGCAATGGAAAAAGAAGAACAGGTAAGCAATGGCAGAAACACAAATAAAAAGGAAGAGACTTTTTTTGACAATCCCATGGTAAAGCAGGTTGGAAGAACAGCCGCTGGTATCATTACCAGGTCTTTATTAGGCGTTCTTGGATTAGGCGGAAGAACAACCAGGAGCAGAAGTTTATTTTAATTTAAAGATTCCGTTTTTATCCATTTCAATTTTATTTTCAGCCTGGAGAAATTCGATGATTTTCCAGGCTTTTTCTTTTTTACTGCCGGCATAATCTTTCAGGAGTTCATTACTGTGCAACGCATTTTTTTTAATTTTTCCCAGCAGGTCTTTTCGGATAATTTCAAAATCGATTTTGGTCAAATCTATTTTTTTCAGGCGAAGACAGTTATCACAAATTCCACAAACCTTTATTTCTTTATCGCCAAAATAATAACCGATATACCGGCTGCGGCAGGCAGTATGATTTTTGATAAAATCGATAAAACTGTTTACCCTTTTTCTGAAAATTTCTTTTCGGGCATGCAGGTTTTTTTCGTTGATGTGCAGGTCTTCTGTTTTTACACGGGCATTTAAAAAATAAATCTGCGGACTGTCTTTCTGCGGATGATATTCGATGATATGATGTTGATGCAGCAGTAATAGATTTTTCTTTATTTCTTCCGGATCCGTTTTCATCAACTTTACCAACTGCAATACCGAGACAGAAGCCGGGTAATCAAAAATTCCTTCGTAGGTACGCAGTAAAGTTTTGATGGTTGGTGACAGGGCCGGAAATATTTTTTCAAACTCAACCAGGTTGGTCCTGTCTGCAATAAACTGTACCGAGGCAGGAATAAACACCTGCCCGTTCAACGCAATCTTGTTTTCCTGTTCAAGCGATTTTAATGCATAAAAAGTTGTTTGCGGTTCCAGTTTATAATTTTTAATGCAATCGCTCATATCGAAATCATAATACTCTTCATCGCCCCCATAAACGGGTATGTGCAGGTAATTACAAACAGCTTCATATACTTTTTTGATATGTTCAACAGTCGGGTATCTGATTTTTTCCAGTTTAAGTAATTCTTCAATATCTTTTTCATTATATAGTAAAACGGCATAGGCCTTTTTGCCGTCACGTCCGGCACGGCCTGCTTCCTGGTAATAATTTTCAATACAATCTGGAGTATCAATATGAACAACGGCTCTTACATCGGGTTTGTCAATGCCCATGCCAAACGCATTGGTACAAACTATTACACGGGTTGTGTTTTTAATCCAGGCTTCCTGTCTGCTGCTACGCTCATCTGCAGTCAATCCGGCATGATAAAAGTCGGCAGAAATATTTTGCAGTTTTAATAGTGATGCAATTTCAGATGTTCTTTTCCGGCTGCTGCAATACACAATGGCCAATCCTTTTACGTTGTTAAGAATTTCAATCAGTTTATTGATTTTAGAATCGACCCGGAAAATGCTGTACGATAAATTTGCCCGTTCAAAGGAAGGATGAAATTTTTGTGGATTTTTAAAATGCAGTTTGACGCAGATATCATCCTGCACTTCCGGGGTAGCCGATGCCGTTACTGCCAGTATGGGTATGCCTGGTAATTCTTCCCGCAGGGAAACAATTTTTAAATAGGCCGGACGAAAATCGTAACCCCATTGCGAAATGCAATGTGCTTCATCAACAGCAATAAGATTAATGTTAAGTGAGGGAAGGTATTCTTTAAATAAATTGGTTTCAAGCCGCTCCGGCGAAACGTATAAGAATTTACAATTGCTGTTACCTGCAACCCTGAATGTGTTGATCACTTCATTCCGCTTCATACCCGAGTGAATGGATAATGCAGTGATTCCTCTTTTTCGCAGATTCTCCACCTGGTCTTTCATCAATGCAATTAACGGACTGATGACCAGGCAAAGACCTTCAGTAACTAAAGCCGGTATCTGGTAACAAATAGATTTACCTCCGCCGGTTGGTAAAATAGCCAGACTGTCATTACCCTTCAGAACAGATTGAAT
>JAYWEL010000080.1:0-5215 GCA_043779285.1 Chitinophagaceae bacterium
AGAAATTTTAAGGCTAAAACTGCAGAATCATTTGAACCAAAGAATACTTCATACAAATCATTAGAAGAAGCTCTTTCAGATTTTAAGGAAAAAAGGACTGATCATATAAAATACATAAGAAATTCAACGGAAGATCTAAGGAATCATGTTGCAGAAACTCCACTTGGCTGGCTTGATTGTTACCAAATCACTTTACTAATTTCTTCTAATAGCCACAGACATACTCAACAAATAAATGAGTTAAAATCTCTCCCGGGTTTTCCAAAATGATTATGATCAGAAAAAGCTATTAAAGACCGATTAATTTGGTCTTTTTTTGCCTAGCGAACATTTTCTCCAATTGCAAGCCTCAATGTTAAAGAGTATCTTGTGAATCCATTTTCCATCACATGAAAAAACTGTTCGTTATTCTTTTTGGATCAATACTTTTAACCAGTTGCAAAAAAACTGTAGAAAAAGTTGCACAAGATCTTGTAGTACAGGCAATGATTAATGGCCAATGGAAAGTGAGTAAGTTTACTCAAAACAGTAACGACATTACTTCAAGTTTTTCAGCTTATAAATTTCAATACTACAGCAACAAAACTGTTGATGCCATTAAAAATGGCGTAAAAGAAAGGACCGGAAACTGGGATGGAAATGCGGTTGCAATGACTACGTGGGCTGATTTTCCCGGAGCACCAAGTCCAATATCACTGATTAATGGCACCTGGAATATTACCAAAAACAGCTGGACTTTTGTTGAAGCCACTCAAACAAACGGCTCAGAAATAAAGACCTTGAGATTGGATAAAATCTAATGTTTTGTTCTCCAACTTCACATTTGTTTAAATATAAGTTAAACAATTGATTGTCTGCCATGTCTTATTAAAGTGCCTTAAACCATTTTACAAGGTTTTTAGGGTCATTTTTCAGATTAAAATCTAATCGAAATTGTTTGTTTTCAATTAGTTAATTAAATATTTATTTGGCTTATAATTTTTAGTGAGCAAAACCCGTTATATAAACTCATTTTATAAAGTACTGCTGTTGAGACCTGGTACAAACAATATCCTCATGAACCATACTAAGACATTACTATTTTGTCTTATATCCTCTTTTGCAGCAAATGCTCAAGTGCCGTCAGCAAATTTTACCGGCACTCCTGCATCGGGATGTTCTCCTTTGGTTGTTGTATTTCAAGATCAATCACTCAATACCCCTACTTCCTGGCTATGGGATTTTGGAAATGGGTCTACTTCAACAGCAAAAAATCCTACAGCAACTTATTTCACTTCGGGGAATTATACCGTTAAACTTACAGCAACTAATGCAAGTGGTTCTAATACCCTTGAAAGGATCAATTACATAACCATTCATTCAGTTCCGAATACAAACTTTACTACTAATGATACAATTGGTTGTTTCCCCCATACTGTAAGATTTACGGATACTTCACCTTCTGTAGCCGGAAATACAAATACTACATGGGAATGGAATTTCGGAGATGGTGCTACATCTCTTTTGCAAAACCCTTCTCATACCTATACAGCCAGTGGCAATTATAATGTAACCTTGAAAATTACAAATGACAAAGGTTGTTCGAAGGTTTTAAACAAAGCTTCATATATCAGAGTTTCTTCTGGTGTTGTGGCAGATTTTACAAAGTCCTTAGTGAATATTTGTAATCCTCCTGTTCCAGTTAGTTTTACAAGTACTTCTACTGGTCCGGGAACTTTAAGTTACGCCTGGAATTTTGGAGATGGAAATACTTCTACTTCTCAAAATCCGTCACATACTTATAACAGCTCAGGCTCATTTAATGTTACATTGAATGTAACCAGTAGTCTTGGCTGTGGTGACAACATTGTAAAAAATAATGAAATAGTAATAGGTGCAAATACGACTACATTTACATCACCCGCTAGTGCTTTTGCCAATGCCACGGTTAGTCTTACAAACACTTCAACTCCTGCACCGGTTTCTCAAAGTTGGGATTTTGGAGACGGAACTACTTCTACAACACAAAATCCAACTAAAATTTGGAGCACTGCCGGAACTTATACGATAACCCTTACCAATTTCTATAGCGGTTGTACTTTTACAGCTACAAGCATAATTCTTATTAATCCAATTACTAATGCCAGCTTCTCAGTGTCAGACTCTGTAAGTTGCAGGCCTCCATTAACAGTAAACTTTCAAAGTACTACGACGGGTGCGGTTTCCTGGCGTTGGGATTTGGGAGACGGAACAATATCTACTTTACAAAATCCGGTTCGTACTTATAACAATTATGGCGAGTACACTATTAAGCTTGTTACAACTTCCAGTACGGGATTTGTTGATTCCATTATCAAAACAAATTATATTAAGATCAAAAGGCCGACACTCGGAGTAAATGGCATACCACCACAAGGAGCTTGTTTACCATTTGTATTCAATCCGATACCAAATATTTCAACAGTAGACTCAATCATCTCTTATTTATGGAATTTTGGTGACGGCGGAACATCAACTTTAAAATTTCCAACACATATTTATTCAACGCAAGGCAGTTATACTTTAAGATTAATTACTGCAACAAGCAAAGGTTGTATAGATACTTTGACTTTGCCATCAGTTATCAGAGTTGGTACATCCCCGGTTGCTGATTTCACAGTTTCCTCTATAACACCCTGTGCATATACTTCAGTTCAGTTTACAGATCTGTCTACTATAGGAGACGAGTGGCTTTGGGAATTTGGTGATAACGGTTCATCTACTCTCCAAAATCCATCTCATCAGTATACAGTACCCGGAACATATTCAGTAACACTTACAGTAAAAAATAATGGCTGCTCAAATAGGCTTGTAAAGAATACATACATAACTGTATTACCACCTGTATCTAAAATCACTGCTACACCCATTTGTTCAAACAGAACACAATTTACTTTCAGTGATAACTCAACCGGCCCATTGACTTGGTTTTGGAATTTTGGGGATGGCACTACTTCAAATTTGCAAAATCCTCCGATACATAATTTCCCTGGTCTTGGAGATCAGACAGTATCATTAACAGTTACAAATGGTGGCTGCTCTCATACTTCTACATTGACTGTAAGAACCGTGAATGAAAATCCTGATTTCACGAGTATAGCCGATACAATTTGCAGAGGGAAAAAAGCAAGTTACAGAGCAACTAATATTAATCTGGTAAATATTAATTCTTACTACTGGGACTTTGGCGATGGATCTCAAGCCAGTACAAATAAAGATACCATCTCTCATTTGTACACCACATCCGGAACATACCCCGTTACTTTAATAACTACTGACATTAATGGCTGTAAGGATACTGCTACAAAAAATAATTACATTACAGTTTTCGGACCTGTTGCAAACTTTAGTGCAACAAATACAGGAGGATGTCAGGGTCTTATAACAACGTTTAATGATTTAACTACTCCCGATGGTATCAATCCACTTGTATCATGGAAATGGGATTTTGGTGACAGCACAACGCAAACGTATAATGCTCCTCCATTTACCCATACTTACAATAAAGTTGGAACATTCTCGGTAAAACTAATAACGACAGACACCTACAGTTGCTCTGATTCGATCACCATAATCAACCTTATTAACAGTACCGATCCAAATGTTTCTTTCTTTGCCAAAGACTCTGTTTCCTGTCCGGGTGCAAACATTGCGTGGGATGTAACTGCTACAGGGAATGGATTAACCTATCTATGGAAATTTAGTGATGGCACATCCTCTACTGATGCTTTACCTATTAAATCTTTTGCAGCCACCGGTTCTTATTCTGTCAAATTATTTATTACTGATTCATTTGGTTGTACTGATTCTACAGAAAAAATTAACCACATAAGAATAGATGTACCCGTTGCTCGTTTTTCTGTTTCAGACTCAGCCAGTTCCTGTGCCCCCTTTGAAGTGAGATTTACAAATACATCAACCTTCTATAATTCTCAACTCTGGACTTTCGAGCCTGGTGTTACATCCACTCTTGCTAATCCGGCACACTATTTTAACACACCCGGTGTATATAATGTTGAACTTATAGCAACAAGCCCCGGTGGCTGTAAAGACACTGCCTATCGTACCATAGAACTTTTTGATGCCGCAAATTCAAGAATAAATTATATCCCGCTTACAGGATGTAAACCTCAAACGGTTTCATTTACTGCTGTTACCAACGGAGCCTCATCCTACATTTGGGATTTCGGTGATGGGGAGTCAGTTACCACAACAGTTCCTACCGTTACACATCAATATACTGCGTTCGGAAGTTTTGTTCCGAAGGCCATTATTCGGGATCAGACGGGTTGTTTGATTCCTGTTTTAGGAACTGAAACAATAACCATTGTTGGAGCTGTTGCAAAATTCGGCTTGGATAAAAATTTCCTGTGCGATGGCGGACAGATCAACTTTCTTGATTCTACAACATTTAATGATCCGATCACTAATTATTATTGGGATTTAGGCGATGGCATCACTTCTACTTCTCAAAACCCATCACATATGTATACGGGGGCTGGCTATTATAATATAATGTTGGCTGTAAGAACTCAGCTGGGTTGTGTAGATACAGTCCGTATGAATAATGCATTAAAAATTGTTGCTCGACCTGATATCAGGATAAACAGTGATACGGCTGCATGCCGATATGCTCCATTACAGTTTTACGGCAACTTTAATGTCCCTGATACTTCCCAGGTAAATTGGTTCTGGGATTTTAAAAATGGAACTACCTCAACTTTAAGAAACCCGGTAAGTCAAACCTTTAGCACATCAGGAAATTTTTCACCAGTTGTTATTGCAACAAACAGTAGCGGATGTAAAGACACGGTAACCAGAAATATCAGGATACATCCTTTACCAACTGCCAGCATGCCGGCAGAAATTACTACTGTAGCTGGAAATACAATAAATATTCCTGCAACATATTCCGGAAACATGACGAGCTACTTATGGTCACCTTCCACATTTTTAAGTTGTACCACTTGCCCGCAACCGGATGTAACACCAGAATATAATGTGAATTACCTGGTCGTTTATAGCGATAGTAACAGTTGCAAAAACTCAAACACAATTCTTATTAAAGCACTTTGTACTAATTCAAACGTATTTGTTCCAAACACTTTTTCACCAAACGATGATTGAAGCAATGATGTGTTTTATCCGAGAGGAAGAGGAATAAACCGGACAAAAGTTCTCCGGATATTCAACAGAT
>JAYWEL010000081.1:0-5202 GCA_043779285.1 Chitinophagaceae bacterium
TATGTAAAACAAAAACATTGCTTCGGAATACAATTTAGTTTTCTACATCTGTGGATTACTTTTATAAAAAAAAAGGCTGCCCTTTTAAGACAGCCTCATGTTTTTTTATATTTCGGGTTCTTAATGACATTTGGATAGAATGAAAAATAGCAGGCAAGAAAAAATAATATGCTAAATTCTGTATTTAAAGATGAGTATTGTTTTAGACGAGACAAATCTTATTAAAATGAATGGTTAATTAGTTCTGATTGATGGAGGCTCTTTTTTGTACCTGTTTTTTGATTTTTAATTTTGCAGGTATTTGCTGCTAATTCTTTCGAGCCGATTACAATAATATAAGGTATATTTTTCTTTTCGGCATACTTGTATTGTTTATCGAGTTTTATTTGCTCGGGGTATAGTTCACAACAGATGCCATTATTTCTCAATTGCTGCATCAGCATAAAAGACTTTTTACTTTCTTCTTCACCCAGATTTAAAAAAAACAGTTGTGTTCCTTCGTTGGTATCAGGAGGAAATAAATTCATTTCTTCCAACACATCATAAATACGGTCTACACCAAACGAAATACCTACACCGGCAATATCCGGTACGCCGAAAAGCCCAGTGAGGTCATCATATCTTCCACCACCGCCAATGCTACCAATATTTACTTCTGCAGGTGCTTTTGCTTCAAAAATAATTCCGGTATAATAATTCAATCCTCTGGCCAGTGTAAAATCAATATGGATGTTGATTTCTTTAGCAAGCATGTTGGTTTGAATAACATACTTGAGTTCTTCGATGCCGGCTTTCCCATTTTCAGTATGGCCAACCATGGATTGGATTGCATTCAGCTTTTCTTCATTGGTTCCGGTAATAGAGAGGTATTTTTCAATGGTTTGAATTTGTTCTTGATTTAAACCTCTTTCTTCCAATTCTTTACTTACTTTCTCTAAACCTATTTTATCCAGTTTATCAATGGCAATGGTTATGTTGGTCATTTTATCAGTACCACCACATTGTTCGGCTAAAGCGGCTAATATCTTTCTGTGATTAATTTTTAATTCGTAATTCGTAATTCCCAATTTGGAAAAAACATCATGATAGATATGTACAAATTCAATTTCATTGATTAAGGATTTGCTTCCCACCACATCCGCATCGCACTGATAAAACTCACGGTAGCGGCCCTTTTGAGGTCGGTCTGCCCGCCAAACTGGTTGAATCTGAAATCGTTTAAAAGGGAAGGAAAGTTTAGTATGATTCATGGCAACATATCTGGCAAAGGGAATAGTCAGATCATATTTCAGAGCTCGTTCAGTAATTCCTTTTTCAGTTTTTCCTTTTAAGATATTTTCAAAATCAGATTTTGCTTTTTCTTTTTTCTCCGGATTATCCAATCCGTTATTCAATATTTTAAACATCAGTTTATCACCTTCTTCACCATACTTCCCGGTAAGTGTTTCCAGGTTTTCCATTGCCGGTGTTTCCAGCGGTTCAAAACCATACAATTCAAAAACATTTTTTATGGTATTGAAAATATAGTTTCTCTTTCTGACTATTTCTGGACCGAAGTCCCTGGTGCCTTTTGGTAATGATGCTTTCATCTTAATTTATCGATAAATTTTTACAAATTGTTTTCTACTATTTTTTCACAGGCTTTCTCAATCAATTCAAATACATCATGATATCCCTGTTCTGGTCCGTACCATGGATCTGGTACATTTTTATTGGCACTGGGTTCAAGAACATTCAGTAGTAATTCCACTTTATTGTCAATCCAACATTCCTGTGCAATTTCTTTCATGTCAATGATCACATCATCAGCCATGGCATAAATTTTATCGAAGATTAAAAAATCTTCTTTTACAAAACGTCTAGCTTCCTGTTTGCTGATATCAATTCCATGGAGTAAAGAAATTTTTTGTGATAATTCATGAGGAGGCTCACCCAGATGGTAAGAATTAGTGCCTGCACTTTCCACAATCCAGTTTAATCCAGCTTTCTTCACTTTATATTTTAAAACTCCTTCCGCAATCGGGCTCCTGCAAATATTACCAAGACACAGCATTAGAATTTTCATATCACAAAGATAATGTTAGGTAAGCAGTTGAAATCCAAAGAATTTTATTCCAAAAACTGTCTTTATTGTGGATTATTATTGGCTTTGCATCTTGGTAGTAATTCATATTTATTAAATTAATAATAGAGAAACAATAAATAAAATAGCTTTTAAAAGTTTAAAAAAAAGTACATTGCTAAACTTTTTTTAAATCTTTAAGAATAAACGAAAGAAAAAATATAAAATGATAAGGAAAGTTGTGGATTATGTGGTCGGGATTTTAATTGTATTAGTTGGGGGTTTTTTTCTATTGAATGAAACATTGAAACTGAGTGTGGGATTGATGCGCCCAACTGCATTTGATAAGGTATTTGGGATATTGTGTATATTATATGGTATATGGAGAATTTACAGAGGTTATAAAAGAGAGAAACAATTATCATGAGGCTATTTAAAACGAAAAATAATTTTTCTGGAGTTTGTTTTTTTTTCCTGACAGGATTTTGGCTGTTTATTATCAGTTGCTCCTCGCCGGTAAAGAATGAACCAACGGATACCTATGATAGCGGAATTATACACATCAGCGTAGATGAATCATTTAAACCAGTGATTGATTCACAGATACAGGTGTATGAATCTTCTTTTCCAGATACGAAGATCATAGCACATTATAAGCCGGAAGCAGATTGTTTAAAAGATTTTGCAGTTGACAGTATACGTATGGTGATAGTAACCCGCGGGTTTTCAATTGCAGAAGAAAACTTCATGATCGATTCCATGAAAGTTGCCCCGGAAAAAAAGATCATTGCATTTGATGCGATAGCAATTATTGTAAATCCTCAAGCAGCAGATTCATTATTTACAGTTCAGGAAATTAAAAATATTCTGACCGGGAAATTTAATAAAACGTTAATTCCGGTTTTTGACGGATTGAATGCAACCTCAACGGTTAGATATGTCATCGATAGTATATTAAATGGTGAAACGTTATCTGCAAATGCCAAAGCAGCCAGAACCAGTGAAGATGTTTTAAATTTTGTAGCAGGAAATAAAAACACGATTGGATTTGTAGGTGTTAGCTGGATCGGGAATAAAGATGATTCGACACAACTTAGTTTTTTGAATAAAGTAAAAATTGCCAATATTGAAAGCACCGACAAACCAGGAGGATATGTAATCCCGGTTCAGGCCAATATATATGGCAAACGATATCCATTTGTTAGAGACCTGTATTATATATTAAAAGAAAAACATAGGGGATTGGCACATGGATTTGCAAATTTTTTAATAGGAGAAAGAGGGCAATTGATATTTAGAAGAGCATACTTGGTTCCGGGTCAAATGAATTTTTCGGTTCGAAAAGTAACGATGAGAAATTGAGTTATATTTACAAACTATAAATGGGGAAAGAAAAATGAAGAAAATCACGTTAATATTAGCAGTTAGCCTTTTTGCAACTGCAGATTTGGTAGCACAATCCATTCAGGAAGGGATCAACTATATGTATGCCGAAAGGTATAAGAGTGCTAAAGCAAATTTTGAAAAAATGTTGGTTGCCAGTCCAAATAATGCAGAAGCAACGTATTGGTTGGGTCAGGCAGAAATTGAAATGGAAAATGTGGCTGCTGCAAAAACTGTTTATGCAAATGCATTACTGGCTAATGCTAACGCCCCTTTAATTTTAGTTGGGATTG
This sequence comes from Chitinophagaceae bacterium, assembly GCA_043779285.1. GTDB lineage: Bacteria > Bacteroidota > Bacteroidia > Chitinophagales > Chitinophagaceae > MGR-bin208. Next base: position 3,739 of record JAYWEL010000081.1, read on the forward strand.
GCCAAATAAAGTTGATAGAAAGTAATATGGAAGATGCCCGTCAGCATTTTGAAACAGCTATTACTGTTAGTCGTACCAGAAAAGGGGATGATGCAAATATTTTGAATGCAGTAGGCCGTGCCAATGTAAATTCCAAGAAAGGAAATTTTCATTACGCCATAGAAAAACTAAAAGCTGCCGTTGAAAGAGATGGAAAAAATCCGGATATTTATTTTAATCTGGGAAATGCATACCGTAAAGTGCTTGATGGAAGCAATGCTGTTGTTAATTATAAAAATGCACTTACTATAAACCCCAATTTTGCAGTTGCTTATTATCGGATGGCAAAAATATATCAGACCCAACAAAACTGGGAAGTCTTTGTTCGGGAATTAGAGGATGCAGTGGCAAAAGACCCAAAGTTCGGCCCGGCTTATTATGAGTTATATGAGTATAATTTTCTTTCTCAGAAATACGATATTGCAGAAACAAATTTGAAAAAATATTTGGAAAACACGGATGCAGATATTCAAAATGATTATTACTATGCACAGTTGCTTTGGAAAAAGAAAGATTTTCAGGGTGCAATTGGCAAGGCACTAAATATCATCAATACATTAGGGCCAAAAGCGAAAGCAAGGCCATACAAATTAATAGCGTATAGTTATCTCGATATGGGGGATACTTTAAATGCAAAAAAAGCTGTAGATGATTACTTTGATAAAGAAAAGCCTGAAAACATCATTGCGATGGATTATAAGTTAAAAGCGGATGTATTAACTGGTACCGGTAGCCACGATAGCGAAGTTTTTAAAGCGTATGTCACCGGGGCGAAGATTGATACTGTGGAAAGCTCTAAAATTGAATTCCTTAATCAGGGTGTTGAATATTTTAAAAACAAGAATAAAAAAATTCCGGAAGCTGAAATGCGTTTAGTGGTATATGCTACAAGAACAAAAAAATATCCAACCGATTATTTTTATATTGGATTGCCATTCTACTTTGGCAAAGCATTTGACCGTGCAGACAGCGTTTTTAAATTATATTCCCAAGCGTTTCCCGATAGTATATTCGGTTACCTATGGAGTGCAAGATCTTTAGCAGCGATTGATACTAATATGACAAGGGGACTGGCCATTGCCGAGTATGAGAAGACCATGCAAATTTCCTTAAAAGATACTGGCCGATTTAAAAATTATGGTATAGAAGCTTGTGGACAGATGGCCGGATATTATAACAACGTTTTGGGCGATAAAGAAAAAGCAATCTACTATCTACGTAAAGGGTTGGAATTTGATCCAGGAAATGCTCCCATTCTTCAAAGTTTGTTGGTATTGGAAAAAGCAGCCATCAAGCAACCGCCCAAAAAGGGGTAATCAGATTTTTTAGTTTAGCATATAATACCGCTTATAAACAGTAAATAGTCCAATGCGCTTTTCTGCGGTATAATACCATCTAAGATTTACACATAGTCCCTGCCCGTCC
>JAYWEL010000082.1:0-5194 GCA_043779285.1 Chitinophagaceae bacterium
AATATCCTTGATGAGTGAACCATACAGGTAATCAGTATCCCTCATCATTTTCCTCATAGCTATATTGTATTCTTCAAGGGAAGCCTTGTAAAAATTACCAAAGAACAGCAGGTTTGTTTTTTTATCCAGCACTTCCTGATCTGTAAATTTTCCGCTGTTTACTTTTGGGCGGGTGGCAATAATTGAAATAACAATGGTGGTAACGGCAACCAGTAAAAAAAATAACAGTGGGTATGGTTAAAAAAGGCACCTGTTCCAATCTTCGTAACAGCACACTTAAAATAACGGAGATGATAATGGCGTTTACTGAAATAAGAATATTGGCCTTACTGTCAGCCATATCACTAAGGCGAAAATGATTCTCTGATGTGAGGCGAAGCATGGTTTGAATACCCTTGGTCATTAAACCGCCTGAGTCTTTTCCCATATCAGAAAGACTATGAGGTTCTTCTTCATCAACTTTGTCTTCAATTTCTTCTGATTTTTTCTTTGTTTTTTTCATGTTCTTTTGTTTTCTTTTATCCAGCAGGTCAATGCAATATTTTGTATAAAACCGGTGAGTGCTTAATAATTCCAATGATTTTAGTGCCCATTCTTTTTCAGTGATATCTGTGCCCTTGAGTTGGTATTCTTCCCATACTTTTTGATTCGTTTTATTAAACTCCTTTGTACCCAGATGATAGGTATCTGCATCGCAAATAATCTCCATCAGTAAATTATCATGCTTTCGTGGGTGACGGGTAGCAAGTATACATTCCTGTACCTTTTCTGTCAATTCATCATCCGGAGCTTGTTCTTTCATAAACGCCTGCATCAATTCTACACTTTTTTCTTCGTGATGCTCAGGTTCAGCAACCAGGTATCCTGTATCATGAAACCATGCAGCTATATAAACGGCCAGCATATCTTTCTCGCTCAGATAATAATGACCGGCAATTTCTTTTGTTCGGGCAACTACCTCTTTTGTATGTTCAAGATTATGGAATACCAATGCTGGATTTACATTTTTAGAAAATAAATCAGTAACGTAGTACTCTGTCCTTTTATATAAATTATCTGTATCCATGGTTGATATTAAAAAACAAGTTTAAATTTTGTACCAAGAGAAAAATTATACAGCTTATCTTCTGGTGAAAAGCCAACAGTGAAAGACATCATAACAACTCCGTAGGGAATGAAATAAAAACCTCCACCATAAGAAGGATGCCATTTTTTTGAATCTTCACCCTTTTGCCATACTCTCCCCACTTCATAAAACCCCATAACTCCAACATCACCTGGTAACAAATAAGATTGCGATTTAAATAGTTTTACCCTCAACTCTGTACTTCCGTAACCCATTGATGAGCCTGCGAACCTGTTTTTCCTGTAACCTCTCAGGAAATTATGGGCACCGATATTCAGTGCCTGGAAATATTCGTATTCCTTACTGAAAATACGACCACCACCCAACCGGAATATTGCACTTACTCTTGCTGCATCCTGTAAACTGGCATAAATAGTTATATCAGATGTTAACCTGGTAAGGTGATTTGCATTTTTTGATAACCCATACAAGGAGGTTAATTCAGTGTACCATGTCATACCACGGGTGGGAAAAATTTCATTATTGATATAAGTGATATCAAACCTTGCTTTGGCACCGAGATATTCTTTTACCCCGTATATATCTGCAGAGTCGGTGCCAATTACCGCAGGATTTCCAAGTATACGTTTGCTGTTGTCTTTGTATTTGCTCCAGTATTGATAATAACTTGGCCCAATGGACACTTGCAACATATTATTCAACCTTTTCCTTATCAGTATGTCGGTTTCAAAAAACTTATAACGTACACGATAAAACTCTAATGACTTGCTCTTATCGTAAACTGATTCGTTACCAAACCCAAAAAAATTATTGAGTGTTGGATTCACCAGTTCAGCCCGTACCAATACATCATTTTTAAAAAAAACTTTATTAAAGGTGCCGTTATATCTTATGCGGTAAGCATCTTTATTGGGTGCAAACAGCGTTACCAGCCGTTGATCAGTTGAATAAGGTTCTTTTCTGAACCCAAAAGTTCTCAATGCAAATCCTGCACCAATCAAAAGGCCATCTTCAGCATTAAAACCCAAATCAAGTTGAGGAAATCTAGTTCTTGTATATCTGAAGCTGTTCATTCTATAATCATTGATGGAAGGGTGAGGTGAGAATTCTGTTTTGCTTTTTACAAGATTGATGCTTGCATTTTTTTCAGTTGAGAGGTCATACACTTTGTTCCTTATATTTCCTTTGAGGTTAAACGTATCATTGCCTTTGCCACCAATGATACGCAGTTTTATTTTCGAGGAAACATCAGCATCAATTTCAAACTTATCATCGCCATTCAATCCAAATAACCTTATTTCCTTTGTAACATCCTGTTTAAAGATTCTTGTAAACATAACTGAAGCTGAATCGGTAGCATTCACCTTTTTATACGCCGTTATCTGTAAACCATCCGGATGATTCTTGACATGAAAATACTCTGATTTATTACTGCCGGCTACAGTAACAATTTTTGAAATAAACCTGTAATAAGTGAGTGCATCTTTGAGCAGCTGATCCCTTCGGCTCTTTAACTTATCAGCAACAATTTTTCCATCAATTGCATAAATTGGTTCGGGAAATTTTTTAACTGCATTTTCAATGACTGTATCCGTCATTTTATTCTGAAAATCTTTGGTTATGGTTACCCATGCAGATTCATCGAGATTATTCATAAAGAATCTGTCGAAATCCCTTGTTTGAAAATTAAACCCGTTGATATCTTTGATGGTTGGTTTAAATCCTTGCAAAAAAGGCATCAGTCGTTTTGATACTTTTTTTACTAAAAAACCGTCCGAATTAGAAAATGCCTGATCTCTGTCCCGGGGTATAGGAAAATATAATTTACCTACTCCTGTATCTGTAGTTCCCCATTTCCACTGGTCGGCATGCCGGTCCCAATCACTGATGAGTATATCGAGTAACCTTGCTGTGAGCACTTTTTCCTGGTCAACATGATGATCATTATCTTCCAGCATTTTATTGATGATTTTGCCGGTGCTTTTCGCATCTACGTAACCAGCTCCGGGGTTACGCATTTCAAGCATCACAACTGTATTGGCAAACATTTTTCTATACAATCCAAATGCAGGATCATCCGGTACATAAAAGAATTCCGGAACGGCAACAGGCACGCCCACTGCTCTTGCCAACCCCGGTATCACCAGTGGCGCATGTGGATGACTTCCTGAAACCATATCCTGTACCATCCATTGTGCCAATGAGTTTCTTAAATGATAGGGTACTATTTTTTCTATATCTTTTTCAACTGATCTTATTACCCACTCCTTTCCATTTTTATCTGATAGTTGTAATGATTTGGATTGTTTACCCCCTCCTAAGTTTTTAATTGTAAAGCCTCCTTTTTCTTTGCGTATGTTAAACTCTCTCATTGCAAAAGGCGTACTCCATTCCTGGCGGTAATTTTTGCCCAGAAAAAATTTCTGAAACCCCGATTTGGGCTTATATCTTTCACTGGCAGAAACAACTACACTGTCTTTAAATTTATATTCAACCTCCCTTGTAATTTCAGCAGCCACCGGGGGCAGTTTTGAAAAATCAAGAATATGATTTGTATAATCCATTTTTGTAGAATCACCTTCTACAATATATACGTTGGCTTGCACTTGTTTACCTTTTGAGATTTCCAATGTTACAAATCCTGCCTTAGGTGAGGCATACAGACTTTTTTTTCCTTTTGATACTCTTGAATTCTTACTTCCGCTTCCGCTTGTTATGTAATTATAACCGCTATCCTGTATGATTTGTATTGAATGATCATGACCCGCAACATAAATAACATTATCATGTCCTTTAACTACATTTTCAATTGCAAAAATCATTGCCTGGTAAGGTGGGCTCTGCAAATCCTGCTCAACACCAAATACAGCTCTTGTTAAAGGATAAATAGAACCTATTACCGGTAAAGGAATATACAGGTAGTCCCGCATGTCTGTAAAAGGAAAAATATGTTGCTTTAATGTAAAATATCCACCATGAGGACTATAGGTTCTGAAAGTGTGATGAAATGCAATTAAAACCAGTTTGCCTGAGTTCTTTGAAAGTATATCATCTAACTGCAACAATACTTCATCTTTTGTTTTATACGGGCAATCGGATTCAATGCCGGGTTTATCACCAGCATGTAACCACCACTGACTATCCATGATCACCAGTAAAATATCATCTGTTATTTTTACTTCAACGGGCCCGGGGCATCCATCCCGTGGAAACATCTTTACATTTTCATTTCCCAAATAATCAATATAGGATTGTTCTCTTAAAATAGATTCATAACCATTTGAACTGCCTACAGCCCAATCATGATTGCCGGGAACAAAATATACTTTTGCCTTGCTGTTATCTGCTATATGAATTTGTGTATCAAGTGGTGCCTTTGCCATTGCATAAGTTGGCAATGAATTATCAGGCAATCCTGTTCTGTAAAGATTATCGCCCAAATAAATAATGGTTGTTTTTTCAGTAAGAGGAATATTTTTCTTAACAGCATTTACTACAGGATGTTTTCCATTGGTCAGTTGTCCGGCATCACCTATTAAAATGATCCTCGCCTGTATGCTGTCTTGTGCATGAACAGTTGTATTTAATATAAAAAGAATGCATAAGGATATACCAATCTTTTTCATGATTTTTTGTTTACCGTACTCTCTCGTTTTATATAAATGATCTGTTTTCATACTTATTAAAAAATGAGTTTAAACTTTGAACCGAGAGAAAAATTAAACAGCCTGTCTTCAGGCGAAAAACCAACAGTGAAGGACATCATTGCCACACCATAAGGAATGAAATAAAACCCACCTCCATAAGCAGGATGCCATTTTTTTGAAATCTCACCCTTTTGCCATACTCTTCCTACATCATAAAATCCCATTATGCCAACATCACCAGGAAGCACATAGGATTGCGACTTAAATAACTTTGCCCTCAACTCCGTACTTGCATAAGCAATGGACGAACCTGAAAACCTGTTTTTTCTGTAACCTCTCAGGAAATTATGAGCACCAATGTTCAAAGCCTGGAAATACTCGTATTCCTTATTGAAAATATGACCTCCCCCTAACCGAAAGATTGCCCCCACTCTACCGGGATCCCTTAAACTTGCATAGA
>JAYWEL010000083.1:0-12300 GCA_043779285.1 Chitinophagaceae bacterium
GGAGTATCTAACAAATTTATCAGCACGCCATTATATTCGAACGACATCACGGAAGTGGCCACAGAGATTCCTCTTTGCCTTTCAATCTCCATAAAATCGCTGGTAGCATGTTTCTTTATCTTATTACTTTTTACAGCACCGGCAACTTGAATAGCACCTCCGAACAACAATAATTTTTCTGTTAATGTGGTCTTTCCGGCATCGGGGTGCGATATGATGGCGAAGGTTCTGCGTTTAGATATTTCCTGTTCGTATTTCATAATTAGCGGCCGCAAAGGTAAGGAATGAAAGACACTTAACAGAGAGATGAAAGCCTTGTCTTTTACAATACACTTCAATGGAAGAATATGTGGTATCGATTTTTATTTATAAGTTTAAACAGATAAGTTTCTGCTATCTGCCGTTGATGTAAAAACTTCCGAACTATATTCGGTATCCATTATTTTTGTATTACATGCGACGTTTTTTAGAAATCACATACAATAGTTTTATTCTGGCTTTATACGAATTGGGGAAGAATAAGCTTCGTACATTCCTTTCTTTATTTGGTGTAACCATCGGCATTTTTTGCATTATCGGTGTATTGGCAACGGTCGGCAGTCTGGAGAAAAATATTCAGAACGAAATAAAATCGATGGGTAATAATACTCTTTATTTGGATAAATGGGATTATACGCAAGGAGGCGGTGGAAACAATTTCCCATGGTGGAAATTCATCAAACGACCGCTTCCGAAATACAGCGAAATGAAAGAGATTAAAGAACGATCTCCTTCTGCTCAAAATATTGCTTTCAAAATCGAGTCCAATGATAAATTAGAATATGATGATATCACACTTTCAGGGATTCAATTTTATGGTGTTTCTGAAGAATTTAATGTAATTCAACCTTTTGAAATCAATCAGGGGCGATTTTTAAGTGCCTCCGATTTTGAAAGTGGAAACAATATGATCATTCTTGGAAATGAGATTGCCGAAAAACTTTTTGATAATCCGGAAAGAGCTATTGGAAAAATTGTTTCTTTTAAAGGAAAAAAAGGCTTGGTCATCGGCGTTATTAAAAAACAGGGAGCTACGATGTTGGGCGGTTGGCAATTTGATAAAAGCATGATTGTCTCGTATCGCTTTGCCAGAACCTTCATGGATGAACGCAAAGCGAATCCGTTGATTATGATACAAGGAAACGAAAAAACGAGTTCGGTTGCTTTAAAAGATGAATTGACCGGGACAATGAGAGCTATTCACAAATTAAAACCAACACAGGATGACGATTTCAGCTTGAACGACATTAATGATTTCAGCGAAGTGATGAGCCAGGTTTTCTCCAGTGTAAATATGGGTGGTTGGGCCATAGCGATACTCTCCCTGATTGTAGGCATGTTTGGCGTAGCCAATATCATGTTTGTAACCGTAAGGGAAAGAACCAGTCAGATAGGACTTAAAAAAGCGATTGGAGCTAAGCGGCAAATGATCATGATAGAGTTTTTACTGGAATCAGCATTCTTATGCATCATTGGTGGAATGATAGGCTTGTTCCTGGTATTTATTCTCACACAGATATTGACTCATTTACTCAATTTCCCAATCTATATCTCTCTTTCCAATCTGATATTGTCTTTTGTTGTATGCCTGAGTGTGGGAATCCTTGCCGGTATTATCCCTGCAGCACAGGCTGCAAAAATGGATCCTGTAGTGGCTATCAGATCTTAAAAAATTTCTTTTTTTGATTGAAATGAATTCTATATAAAAAGGAAAGTTCAATCAATTAATTTTGCACAATGACAGACCCGGAAACTGCTATTAAAAAAACTATTTGCATATTGGCTATTGAATCGTCTTGCGACGATACTTCAGCAGCAGTATGCCTAGATGGAAAAATTTTATCCAATACTATTGCCAGTCAGGCAATACACGAACAGTATGGAGGCGTTGTACCTGAATTGGCCTCCCGTGCACACATGCAAAACATCATACCGGTTGTGGACGCCGCTTTGCAAAAAGCTGAAATAGATTTGGACCAAATAGATGCTATTGCTTTCACGCAGGCGCCCGGATTAATCGGTTCATTACTGGTAGGCACTCAGTTCGCCAAATCACTGGCACTGGCTTTAAACAAACCATTGATAGCCGTACATCATATGCAGGCACATGTGCTGGCTAATTTGATTGACGAGCCGAAACCAGCTTTTCCTTTTTTATGCCTCACCGTCAGTGGCGGACATACGCAAATCGTTCTTTGCGAATCGCCTTCCAATATGAACGTGATTGGCGAGTCGATCGATGATGCAGCCGGAGAAGCGTTTGACAAATCGGCTAAACTTTTAGGGCTTCCCTACCCCGGCGGGCCTTTGATTGATCAATATGCAAAAAATGGAAATCCGGATCGGTTTGTATTTCCGGAACCACAAATCCCCGGATTGAATTTTAGTTTCAGCGGAGTAAAAACAGCCATCCTTTATTTCCTGCAGGAAAACAGTAAAAAAGATCCCGACTTCATTCAGAAAAACCTGAACGATATCTGTGCGTCTATACAAAAACGTATTGTCACTATTCTTTTAAATAAATTAAAAAAAGCAACCCTTCAAACCGGCATCAAAGACATTTGTATTGCAGGTGGTGTTTCGGCCAACAGTGGGCTCCGGGCTGCTTTGGAAGAATCGGGTAAAAAATATGACTGGAATACCTTTATTCCTTCCTTTCAATATTGTACCGATAATGCAGGGATGATTGCAATTACGGGCTATTATAAATTTCTGAAAAAAGATTTTTCTCCACTCACGGTCAGTGCTACTGCAAGGGCAAGTTGGTAAACAGAAAGCTTGTTATGGCAAATTCATTTTTCCGATTTAAGCAATTCATTATCCATCAGGATCGATGTGCGATGAAAGTAACAACAGATGGATGTTTGTTCGGCGCAATGATTGCTTCTAAACCTTTTAAGGAAAAAAGAGCAGTCCTGGATATTGGTGGAGGAACCGGATTGCTTTCTTTAATGTTTGCACAAAAACATGCTGGTAGTTTTATAGATGTTATTGAGATAGATGCTCATGCTTTTGAGCAAGCAAAAGAAAATATCGGCTTATCGGATTGGAAAGTTCGGGTTCAGGTTATTCATGCAGATGTAAAGGAATATAAATTTTCAAAAAAATATGATCTTATTTTCAGCAATCCTCCCTTTTATGAAAATGAAATAAAATCAACCATTCATAAAAAAAATATAGCCCATCATGGGGCGGGTTTAGTTTTTGAAGATTTATGCAGGGTTATAAAAAAGAATCTAAAATCCGATGGTAAATTTTATTTGTTATTGCCTTTTAAAAGAGAAAAATATGTTGAAAAAGCATTGAAAGAGAATCAACTTTTTATGCACGAAAAAATCCGGGTGAGGCAATCCACAAAACATGCTTATTTCAGAATGATTATATCCGGTGGTCATTCAGGTTCAGTTCCGGAAAAGGCATCAGAAATTTCCATTTGCAATAACCAGATGCAATACACGGAAGAGTTTATTGCATTACTGAAAGATTATTATTTGAGTTTATAAATTTTCTTCCGCATATTCTTTCAGGTAATTGAAATGTGCTGTCAATTTTCCTTCCTTTATAATAGTTGCTCTTTCAATGATATCAGAGCCATTTTCAACCAGATCTTTCAATACATATTTGATAAGCTGCTCGCCAAAATAACGGGAAGCATCACGGGGCAATTCATTGGGCAAATTTCCTACCGCAATTACATCAATTGAGTTGGTTAAATATGGTTCTGTTTTCACGTACGTGTTTCTGTCAACACCATAAACAGGGTCTTCAATGGTCTGATCTCCCAGGTTAATTGGCACCGAACCGTTTTCATCATCCGTAATATCGGCAATTACTTTAATGCTGAATTCTTCATTGGTCACATCTTCTTTTTCAAATAAACGTGGAAAGCCTTTCTCCCAATACACACCATTCATTAATATATCGGCCACATTTGTATAGGGCAAAAATTTACACTCGTACTGTTGAGGATTTGTATGAAAATCATCTCTTGAATAATTTCCCAGTGTTTTATGCCGGTAAAGATCGGCACCTTTCAATTGGGTATAAACCGGGTAACTGTAACTTTTTTCAATAAAATCTATTGGCTCTACATCATGTATACCCATCAGGTTCAACACTTCAATAATGCCATGAGCAACCCTTCCTGACCCTGTTACCACAATTTTTACATTGGGAAAATGCAACCCGAAATAAGTATGTATCAGTTCCCTGAAACTTCTTTGCTTATAAACCCTTTCCAGGTTAAAATTACCTGTACGTTTACCATAAACCATAATGCCATTATGTGCACCAACCACACCGGCAAAAAAACCAAACCCGATGATACGCTGACCATCTTCATGCTCCAGGCATTCATAATCGATCAGGGAAATTTGCTTTTCGATGATATGCTGCAACAATGCCTGATTCCCTTTTTGTTTTTTACGGGTATGAGAAAAGAATAAATAGGTTTTATTCGGAACCAATTGTGCCGGAGGTACTTCCTTTATACCCAAAAGAATATCGCAATTTGTCAAATCATCACAGATTTCAATGCCGGCTCTTTTATATTCTTCATCACTAAAACATCGGCCGGCAGAGGGTTCTATAACAATTTGAATGTCCTTATAGTGCTGATGCAACCATTTGCATTGCGCCGGAATAAGCGCTACCCTGCTATCTGTTGGTATTTTTCCTTCTTTAATAAGCCCGATCCTCATCATATTGGTATTTTTGCAGTTATTCAGAACAAAGCTAATTTTTTAAATTAAAGATATTCATGAACTATTTCGAACTCTTTGAAATTCCGATACAACTTCAGGTTGATGTTTCGGGTTTGAGTAAACGTTTTTTTGAACTAAGTAAAAAACATCACCCCGATTATTTCATCAACGGCACTGAAGATGAGCAACAGGAAGCGTTGGAAATATCGTCCCAGTTGAACAAGGCCTACAAGACATTCCAGAAAAAAGACCTGACCATCAAATATGTTTTACAATTGAAAGGACTACTGGAGGAAGAAGAAAAATACCAGCTCCCCCCCGATTTTCTGATGGAAGTACTTGAAATAAATGAAGTGCTGATGGATATGCAACTGAGTGAAGATACTGATGCAGATGAATCATTGATCACTCGGATTAACCTTTTACAAAACGAAATATATGAACCGGTTAAAGAAATTATTGAAAATTATAATGAACTTCTTCATTCTGAAAAAGAACTGTTGCAAGTAAAGGAATATTATTTCAAGAAAAAATATTTGGACAGGATAGCACAACAATTAAATGGAATAGTGTAATATTGCAACCCCAAAAGGAAAGTTCTTTAGTTTTTTAGTTATCGGCAACTTTGCTTCAACTTATTAACTTTAAAACTCAAAACTCAGTAAGCCCGGGTGGCGGAACCTGCCTACCGGCAGGCAGGTCTGCCGTTCGCAAGGATAAAATGGTTCGATTGAGTAATTTAGTTCTTTATTTATTTTTATGTTTTGTGTTTATGCTATAAAAAGTATATCAAGAAATTACATTTATGTCGGTCTAACTAATAATTTAGAAAGACGACTAAATGAACATAATAATGGCAAAAACAAAACAACAAAACCATATAAAACTTTTGAACTAATATTTTCTGAATTGGTTAATAGTAGAGAAGATGCAAGAAAAAGAGAAATCTTTTTAAAAAGTGGAATAGGAAAAGAATTTTTGAAGTCTTTATTAAAATAAATGCCCGGGTGGCGGAATTGGTAGACGCAGCAGACTCAAAATCTGCCGTTCGCAAGGATGTGCTGGTTCGATTCCAGTCCCGGGCACAAAGCCCTGAAAGATTTCTTTCGGGGCTTTTTCATTATTACCCATTCAATCAACTTCATCTTTTCTCCCTCTTTTTTATTTACAGAATTATCTTGACCCTTTATTTTTATTGCTAAATATTTAATCAAATTCAATAACTGAAATTATTACTTGGCTATCAACAAATGGATTGGTAGACGCAGCAGACTCAAAACCTGCCTACCGCAGGCAGGTCTGCCGTTCGCAAGGATGTTCTGGTTCGATTCCAGTCCCGGGCACAAAAACCCCTGAAAGATTTCTTTCGGGGGTTTTTCATTAAACCCCACTTCAACAATTACATTCTTCACAGCCTTCTTTCTTCCCCTGTAATAACCTACCTTTGCGACCTTAAAAATCGAATGCATAATGATCAGTGTTAATAACGTTACCCTTTCGTATGGTAAAAGAGTCTTATTTGATGAAGTAAGCCTGAGTTTTCAAAAAGGGAATTGCTATGGTGTAATTGGAGCCAATGGTGCTGGTAAGTCTACCTTTATAAAAATTCTGAGTGGAGAAATTGAACCTAACCGAGGAACTGTTTCAATATCACCTGGAGAAAGAATGGCCGTGTTGAAACAAAACCATTTTGAATTTGATGAGTGCACCGTATTAAATACGGTGTTGATGGGTCATAGTAAAATGTGGTCTGTGATGCAGGACAGGGAAGCCATTTATGCAAAAGAAGATTTTACCGAAGCCGATGGCATGAAAGCCGGTGAGTTGGAAAGTGAATTTGGTGAAATGGGTGGATATGAATCGGAAAGCAATGCCGGAAGCTTATTGAGTGATTTGGGCGTTGAAGAAACTTATCACAGTAGTTTGTTGAAAGATATCCCATCCAATTTAAAACTACGGGTTTTATTGGCACAGGTTTTATTTGGCAACCCGGATATTCTTTTGCTGGATGAGCCGACCAACGGACTGGATATTGAAACCATCAGCTGGTTGGAAAATTTTCTGGCTGATTATGAAAACATCGTATTGGTAGTCAGTCACGATCGTCACTTCCTGGATACAGTATGTACACACGTGGCCGATGTAGACAAACAAAAAATCAAGATCTATTCTGGTAATTACACTTTCTGGTACGAGTCTTCACAGTTAATGGCTCGCCAAATGACGGACAAGAATAAAAAGACGGAAGAAAAACGTCAGGCCCTGATTGACTTTATTGCCCGGTTCAGTGCCAATGCATCCAAATCGAAACAAGCTACTTCACGTAAAAAAGCATTGGAGAAATTATCAATTGAAGATATTGAACCAAGTAACCGTAAATATCCTGGCATTATTTTTCAACCGCAAAGAGAAGTTGGAAACCAGATTTTAAATGTTGAAAAATTATCGCAATCAGTTGATGGACGAAAGCTATTCAGTGATGTTTCTTTTTCTGTAAATAAAGGAGACAAAATTGCTTTTTACAGCAAGGACCCATTGGCTGTTACCCGTTTTTTCCAGATTATTAACGGTGAAGAAACAGCTAAAAGCGGAACCTATGAATGGGGAACCACCATTACATCGGCTTATTTACAGGTAGAACACAACCAGTTTTTCACCGGCGGAGAAACCTTATTGGATTGGTTACGTCAATGGGTACCTTCTTATATCACCGATGCCGATGAGCCTTTCCTGCGTGGATTTTTTGGCAAAATGCTTTTCAGTGGTGACGACATCATGAAGAAAACTAATGTACTGAGCGGAGGAGAAAAAGTTCGTTGCATGGTTAGCCGTATGATGTTACAACATCCAAATGTGATCATTTTGGACCAACCTACTAATCACCTTGATCTAGAAAGTATCCAGGCCTTTAACGAAAGTGCCCAGAATTTTCCGGGCATCGTTTTACTTTCAAGCCATGACCATACATTCATGGAGAGTGTTGCCAACCGAGTGATTGAATTAACACCCAATGGCATCATCGATCGGTTAACTACATTTGACGAATTTCTGATAGATGCAAGAGTGAAAGAACTCCGAAAAGAATTGTATCTGGAAAAAGTTTAAATATATTCTTCAAAAGCCCTGTAAATACGGGGCTTTTTTATGTCATTTATATAAAAATAATCATATTTTTAATCCTTCTTCCTTTATAAACAATCATGAAACAAATAACCCTACTCTTATCCATTTTTTGTTTTTCTGTTTTAAATGCCCAACAAAAAATAAATCCAAAGCATATTGAAATTGTTCGGGACAGCTTTGGCGTGCCGCATATCTATGCCAAAACAGACGCTGAAGTTGCTTATGGGCTTGCTTTTGCCAATGCGGAAGATGATTATAAAACCATTCAAACTTCCTTAATGGCAGGCAAAGCCATGCTGGGCCGATATAACGGAAAGGCAGGGGCCAAAATTGATTATGTGGTTAAACTGTTACGAATAAAAGAATTGGTTGAAGCACATTACGAATCGGATATTTCGCCACAATATAAAAAATTATTAGAAGGTTATTGCCAAGGGTTGAATGCTTTTGCAAAAAAGTATCCGGAAAAAATTTTAATGAAAAAATTATTTCCGGTCACACCCAAAGACCTACTGGCTTTTTCTGTTTTACAATTAAATATTTCCAGTGGTGTAGACAAGGCATTAGGTAGAATATTGAATGGAACCATTCCTGCAGCCATTGATCAATTTAAACCCGTTGCTTCTAATGCTTATGCTTTCAATTCAAATAAAACGATTGATGGAAATGTTTATCTGGCACTCAATACACACCAGCCTTTGGAAGGTCCGGTTAGTTGGTATGAAGCCCACCTGATCAGTGAAGAAGGCTGGAACATGCTGGGTGCTTTATTCCCCGGTTCACCTACTGCATTGACCGGTGTTAACGAAAATCTGGGTTGGGCACACACGGTAAATAATCCAGACAAACTGGATGTTTATCAATTAGAGATAAATCCATCCAATAAAACACAGTACAAATTTGATGGAGAGTGGATGAACCTGGAAGTAACAACCGCAAAATTGAAAGTAAAAGTTGGGGCATTGAAAATCGGAATTAAGAAAAAAGTATATTGGAGTAAGTATGGTCCAACAATGATAAAAGATGAAAAGGCATTTTCCATTCGCACCGGAGCCCTTTTTGAAATCCGGGGATTAGAACAATGGTATCGGATGAATAAGGCAAAGAACTTTACGGAGTTCCGTAATGCGTATGAAATGAATGCCATACCGGGTTATAACGTGATGTATGCCGATAAATATGATACTATTTTTTATTTGAGTAATGCCATCATGCCTTTCCGCAATAAAAACTATGACTGGAAAAAAACCTTGCCGGGTAATACATCCAAAACCTTGTGGACGACCTATCATCCGGTAAAAGATTTGCCACAACAACTCAATCCAAAATCGGGTTATTTGTTCAACAGTAATCATTCGCCATACAATTCTTCCGCAAGTACGGATAATCTGCAACGCAAAAATTATGACCCTACCATGGGATATGAAACACATGAAAATAACCGTAGCCTTCGATTTATGGAATTAATGAAAGGAAGAGATAAAATAAGTTTTGAAGATTTAAAAAAAATAAAATACGATTTACAACTGCCCGCTAAAATTTCTTATTCCACAAATACCGATACCCTTTTCTTAATTAGTGAAGTCGAATTCCCTGACATAAAAGAGCAGATCATCACCATGAAAAATTGGAATCACAAAGCAAACATTGAAAGTGAAGGAGCAACGCTCATGGCCATTATCTATTATTATGTAGTTGATAAAATAGGCAAAGGGAATATAGGTTACAGAACCTTCACAAAAGAGAAAACAGTAGAAGTACTCCGTTTTGCAAAAAATTATTTACAAACATATTTCGGAAAAACAAATGTAGCATTGGGAGAATACCAAAAATTGGTGAGGGGTGATAAAGCCATTCCACTTCCCGGCTTACCAGATGTCATTTCCTCTATGGATTCTGCTCCATATAAAAACGGCATGGTAAAAGGTCGTCATGGAGAATCCTATATTCAGTTAACAAAATTTACCAAAGATGGCCCGGAGATTGAAAGCATCATCAGTTATGGTTCATCCAATATTCCCGGCAGTAAGCACTATGACGATCAGATGGAATTATTTACAAATCAGAAAACTAAAAAAATGAGTCTGAAAAAAGAAGATGTTTATCGGAATGCCGAAAGAATTTATCATCCCTTTTAATTTCTCCTGAAATCATTAATTTGATAGACTGCGGTTTTTGAAAACCTATCTTTGTTTCACAAATAAAAAAATCATGGACCTGGAATTCAATAAAAAAGAAGATGCAATGAAGCAGTCGCTGAGCGATATGCGACGGATACAACATAAAATTCATGAAGGAGGCGGCAAGAAATCCATTGCCAAACAAAAAGAACGAAATAAACTCACAGCCAGGCAACGGATAGACTACCTGATCGACAAGGATTCTACATTTGTTGAAATTGGTACGTATGCAGGATATGGCATGTATGAAGAATATGGCGGATGTCCTGCAGCAGGAACGGTTTCAGGTATTGGTTATGTGCACGGACGACAATTTGTTATTGTAGCCAACGACCAGACCGTTAAAGCCGGTGCATGGTTTCCCATCAGTGGTAAAAAGAATTTGCGGATGCAGGAGATTGCCATGGAAAATAATTTGCCCGTTATTTACCTGGTTGACAGTGCAGGGGTTTTTCTTCCGATGCAGGATGAAATTTTTCCAGATAAAGAACACTTTGGCCGCATATTTAGAAACAATGCAAAAATGAGTGCCCGGGGAATTACGCAAATAGCTGCGGTTATGGGTGCCTGTGTAGCAGGTGGCGCCTATCTGCCCATCATGAGTGATGAAACCTTGATGGTTGAGGGAAATGGTTCTATTTATCTGGCCGGCCCCTATCTTGTAAAAGCAGCCATCGGTGAAGATGTTGATTCTGAAACCCTCGGTGGTGCTGAAACACATACTGAAATTTCGGGCATTGCTGATTATAAATTTAAAACAGAAGAAGAATGTCTTGATCAGATACGGAAGATCGTAAACAAGATGGGGCATAATAAAGACACTGCCGGGTTTGACCGTATTGACCCGATTGCACCTAAAAAAAATCCGGAAGAAATTTATGGCATTGTAGATTCAAAAAACGGAAAGCCTTACGATATGCTCGAAATCATTGAACGTATAGTTGATGATTCCGAGTTTGTACAATACAAAGAAGATTACGGAAAAACAATTTTGTGTGGGTATGCCCGTGTAGATGGATGGGCAGTGGGTATTGTAGCCAATCAGCGTACCCTTGTAAAATCGAAAAAAGGAGAAATGCAATTGGGTGGTGTCATTTATAATGACAGTGCTGATAAGGCAGCACGTTTCATCATGAACTGCAATCAGAAAAAAATCCCCTTAGTGTTTTTGCAGGATGTAACGGGTTTTATGGTGGGCAGCAGAAGCGAACATTCCGGTATTATTAAAGACGGAGCAAAAATGGTGAATGCCGTTGCTAATTCAGTAGTTCCAAAAATTACAATCATTGTAGGCAACTCATATGGTGCCGGAAATTATGCCATGTGTGGAAAGGCTTATGATCCCCGTTTCATATATGCATGGCCATCTGCAAAAATTGCCGTGATGGGTGGAGAGCAGGCAGCAAAAACTTTATTGCAGATTCAGGTTTCTTCCATGAAATCGAAAGGAAAGGAAGTAAGTGCGGAAGATGAAAAAATATTGCTTGATAAAATCATGGGTAAATATGAAGCGCAGACATCACCCTATTATGCAGCTGCAAGACTTTGGGTAGATGAAATCATTGATCCGATGGATACCCGCAAATTGATATCAGAAGGATTGAATGCCGCCAACCACAATCCCGAAATGGAACTATTCAGAACCGGGGTTTTTCAGGTTTAATTAAAAGACGTTTACTTATTTAATCTGAAAGAAACATGTCTGACGAGATTATTATTTATACAGATGGTGCGGCCAGAGGCAATCCTGGCCCAGGTGGATACGGTGTTTTATTAATGAATGGAAACAGAAGAAAAGAACTTTCCAATGGTTTCAGATATACTACCAATAACCGGATGGAACTGATGGCTGTCATTGAAGGATTGAAAGCATTGAAGAAAGAAAACCTGAAAATTTCTATTTATACCGATAGTAAGTATATCGTGAATGCAGTTGAGTTAGGTTGGTTGAAAAACTGGATGGCCACTCAGTTTAAAGGCGGCAAAAAAAACCGTGACCTTTGGATGGAATACCATCAACTTTCATTGAATCACAAAATAAAATTCAATTGGGTAAAAGGACATGCTGACAATCCGTTTAATAATCGTTGCGATGAATTAGCCACGGAAGCAGCTGATGGAAAAAATCTGGGAATAGACAACGTGTATGAACAGGAAAATAATACCGCTTATAAACAGTAAATAGTCCAATGCGCTTTTCTGCGGTATAATACCATCTAAGATTTACACATAGTCCCTGCCCGTCCGGTCAGGCG
>JAYWEL010000084.1:0-5157 GCA_043779285.1 Chitinophagaceae bacterium
TATGGTTTCTTTTGATGTAAGATCTATTGAGTAAGCCATGATAATTTTGTTGGTTACGCAAAGATACACAATCGGAATTATTAAAGCAAGTTAGTATATTATACCGCAGAAAAGCGCATTGGACTATTTACTGTTTATAAGCGGTATAAAATTTTCTATTGGAATGGAGTTCCCCGATTTTTAAAAGTGGGTTATGATGAACTGATCAAAGAAAGTATGAAACGCCTTCCAAAGCCAGTTCGGTGTTGGAAAATACTTCCTGGGCTTCTTTTTCAAATTCATCCAATACTGCATACTTCGAACTGAAATGACCGATCAATAATTTTTTTACGTTTGCTTTTTTTGCAATAGTTGCGGCTTGTTTTGCAGTAGAATGAAAACGTTCTATGGCTTTATCCGCAGCGTTTTCAAGGTAAGTTGATTCATGATAAATCAGATCAGCATCCCGAATATGAGGTATGATGGATTCGTCATAACGGGTATCGGCACAGTAGGCATAGGTTCTTTTGGGAGGACCTTCTATTGTAACGGATTCATTTTTTATTGTTGTTCCCTCTGCATTCACAAAATCATCGCCCTGTTGCAGGTTGTGATAAAACGAAGTGGGAATATTTGATTCTTCCGCTTTTTCAGGTACTACTCTTCTTGCATTCTTTTTTTCTTTAAAAACAAATCCATGGCATTCAATCCGGTGATCTGTTTTAAAACAACTGATCAGCAATTTTTCATCATCAACCAAAATGCCTTCTTTTTCAATACTATGAAAAAATAATTGATATGGTAAAATAGTATTGGCGGCCTTCAATTGCAATTCAATAATTTCCTGTAAAAGGGGAGGCCCAAAAACATGTAAATCCTGGATTCTGTTTAATAAACCAAAGGAACTAATCAATCCTACTAATCCGAAATAATGATCACCATGCAAGTGGGAAATGAAAATATGGGAGATCTTACTTCTGCGGATTTTATAATTAATCATTTGTATCTGGGTGCCTTCACCACAATCGACCAAAAAATTATTCCCATTCATAGAAACTACCTGGCTGGTAGGATGCCGGTTAAATGCAGGTACTGCAGAATTATTTCCAAGAATGGTTACAGAAAACATGAGGCTTGGTTAAGGTTTGGGATTCGTTTCAGATTACAAGACTTAAAGGAACAATGAATAGCTGCTTGTTATTAAATAAAACCATCATCTTCCATCAGTTCCCGTTCAATTTCTTCCATCTGTACAATATCCCAGGCTTCACTCTCTGACGGAGTTGTATTCATTATTTCTAATAAATTTGAGTCATCCAATTTTTTTTCTACAGGGTCATTTATTTCACAAATGACAAACGAAGAATTGCTTTCATAGAATACTTGTTGAATTTTAACGATTGTTTCTGCAATAATCTCATCTATTAGCTGAACTTCATTTAACTTTATTATTACGTTTTTGACATCATGTTGAAGTAATGGTAATAAACATTCAGATAATTCTTCTGTCATATTAGCAGATAGTGAACTTTCCATTACTGTGATGACGTGAAATTTTTCTTTGGTATCGATTTTGACATTCATAATAATTCATTTTATTAAAAATCTGTTCATTTAAAACGTTCGAAAAGTAGTCAAAAATATTTGTTATTATTGTATAACAGCAATTCAAAAGATATGGATAATAATTTTTCAGCACAGGTTAAAGAGATCATTTCATTTAGCAGAGAAGAAGCATTAAGATTAGGGAATGATTTTATTGGTACAGAACATTTATTGTTGGGTGTAATCCGGGAAGGCGATAATGCCGGAATTAAGATTCTGAAAAGTTTTAATGTAGACTTGTATGAACTGCGTAAGGAAATAGAACTAGCCATTAAAGACAAGACCGGAAAGAATATCGCAAACATCAACAGCCTTCCTTTAACTAAGCAAGCTGAAAAAGTAATTCGAGTTACAGTATTGGAAGCTAAAGCACTGAAAAGTTCAACCGTAGAAACAGAGCATCTTATGTTATCAATATTAAAGAACAAAGAAAACATCGCCACACAGATCCTGAATCAGTTTGACGTAGATTATGATTTATTTCGTCATGAATTAGGTATGCTTAAATCAAATGATGTACGTGCCGAATTTCCAGAAGAAAATGAAGAAGAATTTGATGAGGAAAAAAAGTTTACTCAATCAAAAGCAAGACAAACTGGAACAGCAAAAAGTAAAACTCCGGTATTGGATAATTTTGGAAGAGATATAACCCGCCTTGCTGAATTAGATTCATTGGATCCCATTGTTGGCCGTGATACAGAAATTGAAAGGGTTTCTCAAATTCTTTCGCGTCGTAAAAAAAATAATCCCATATTAATTGGGGAGCCCGGAGTTGGTAAAACTGCTATCGTGGAAGGATTGGCCTTACGGATTGTTCAACGAAAAGTATCCCGTGTTCTTTTTGATAAACGGGTGGTTTCATTAGACCTGGCTGCCTTAGTAGCCGGTACAAAATACCGTGGTCAATTTGAAGAGCGGATGAAAGCCATCATGAATGAATTGGAAAAAAACAGAGACGTAATTTTATTCATTGATGAAATTCATACAATCGTTGGTGCCGGCGGTGCCAGTGGTTCATTGGATGCTTCCAATATTTTCAAACCGGCATTAAGCAGAGGTGAATTGCAATGTATCGGTGCTTCAACACTGGATGAATACCGGATGCATATTGAAAAAGACGGAGCCTTGGATCGTCGTTTTCAAAAAGTATTGATTGAGCCGCCTTCCGTAGAAGAAGCCATTGAAATTCTTACAAACCTGAAATCTAAATATGAGGACTATCATAATGTAAACTATGATGAAGCCGCTATTGATGCCTGTGTGAAATTGAGTGACAGGTACATGACCGATCGGTTATTACCAGATAAAGCCATTGATGTATTGGATGAAGTTGGTGCAAGAGTACATTTGAAGAATATAAATGTACCAGAAAACATCATCGAACTGGAGAGTAAGATTGAAGGTGTAAAAAATGAAAAAAATAAGGTTGTAAAAAGCCAGAAGTTTGAAGAAGCCGCTTCTTTGCGAGATAAGGAAAAGAAATTGGGCGAAGAATTGGAAAAAGCAAAGCTTCAATGGGAAGAGGAAAGCAAGAATAAACGATATCCGATAGGCGAAGAAGATATTGCCGAAGTGGTAAGCATGATGACCGGTATCCCGGTAAAAAGAATGGTGCAAGCAGAAAGTGAAAAGCTTCGCAAAATGGCCGATGATATGAAAGAGATGGTTATTGGACAGGAAGAGGCCATAAAAAAAGTAGTTAAAGCAATTCAGCGTAACCGGGTTGGTTTAAAGGATCCTAGAAAACCAATTGGTTCATTTATTTTTCTTGGACCAACTGGAGTTGGAAAAACCGAACTGGCACGTTCATTAGCCCGTTATATGTTCGACTCGGAAGATTCATTGATACGAATTGACATGAGTGAATACATGGAGAAGTTTACGGTTAGTCGGTTGGTTGGGGCACCTCCGGGATATGTGGGTTATGAAGAAGGAGGTCAATTAACAGAAAAAGTTCGCAGAAAACCATATAGTGTCATTTTATTGGATGAAATCGAAAAAGCACATCCAGACATTTATAATATTTTATTGCAGGTATTGGATGATGGTCAATTGACAGATGGTTTGGGAAGAAGAGTAGATTTTAAAAATGCGTTGATCATTATGACCTCTAATATAGGTGCCCGGCAATTAAAAGATTTCGGAGAAGGAGTTGGTTTTGCAACATCGGCAAAAACTGAAGGGTTGGACGATTTTAATAAGTCGGTTATTGAAAAAGCGATGAAGAGAACTTTCTCTCCCGAGTTTTTGAACCGGATTGATGATGTGGTCGTTTTCAATTCATTGACAAAAGAGCATATATTTTCTATCATTGATATTTTAATGAAGAATGTCATGAAGCGAATAAAGAATCTTGGCTTCACAATGGAATTAACCACAGAAGCAAAAGATTTTATTGCTGAAAAGGGATATGATCAACAATTTGGTGCCCGTCCTTTACACCGGTCAATTCAGAAATATCTGGAAGATCCTTTAGCCGAAGAGATTTTAAGTATGAGTATAAAGCCTGGCGAAGTGTTGATTGCAGACCTGGATAAAGAAAAAACAAAAATTGAATTCAAAATTAAAAAGAAAACCGAACCGAAGACCAAAGCATCATAATTCATTGATCAAGAAAAAAGGGAACTATTAGTTCCCTTTTTTGTGCCCGTTTTTTAGGTTGCCTTAGCTTTTTTAAGCAATTTTACCGTTCTCCTATTTATGAAAAAAATTATCATTACAATTGATGGCTGGTCAGCATGTGGTAAAAGCACTTTGGCCAAACAACTGGCAAATAAACTCAATTACGTTTTTATTGATAGCGGTGCCATGTACCGGGCTATTACATTATTTTTAATTCGGGAACATATCAATTGGACTAATCTTAAAAAAGTACATGAAGCATTAAAAGATATTTCTATTGAGTTTATTTTTAATCCGGCTTCGCAAAAATCTGAAATGTACCTGAATGGTGAAAATGTAGAATATGTAATCAGAGATATGGTGGTTGCAGAAAAGGTTAGTGAAGTAGCTGCCATTAAAGAGGTAAGGGAATTTGCTGTGGCACAACAACAGAAAATGGGAAACAATAAAGGTATTGTCATGGATGGCAGGGATATTGGAACGGTTGTTTTCCCCGATGCAGAATTAAAAATTTTCATGACTGCGGATAATGCCATCCGGGTGGAAAGACGGTTCCGGGAACTTTTTCTAAAAAATCCAAACACCCGTATCGAAGACATAAAAAATAATCTCGAAATGAGGGACTATATAGATTCAAACCGGGAATTCAGTCCTTTGCGTAAAGCGGATGATGCAAAAATACTGGATAACACAAATATTACAGAAAAGCAACAGTTTGATATCGCTTATTCCTGGGTGTTGGAAAAAATCAAAGCATAATTTTTTCGATCTTGCAATAGCTGAAATAAAAATTTTGGTCAACATTTAAATTTTAAGGCTCCATAATGAATAATTATGAAGCCTTTAAAAAATAAGTAATACCGCTTATAAACAGTAAATAGTCCAATGCGCTTTTCTGCGGTATAATACCATCTAAGATTTACACATAGTCCGTTGGACTATTTAGTAAAT
>JAYWEL010000085.1:0-27089 GCA_043779285.1 Chitinophagaceae bacterium
ATGTCCAACAACGCAATATTTTACATTCAACGAATGCAGCATCTCGGCTGAAACCTCTCCGGTATATGCACCTGATTTTTCATGATGACAGTTTTGTGCAGCAGTATAATAATTTTTCACTTCAGTTACTTCACTTTTTGTCATGGTTAAATACGGGAAGGGAACAGCAAAAATAACCAACTGGCTTTCGGCAAGCTCTGCTTCGGCCGATAAAATATCGTTCAATAATGTTTCTGCTTTTAAATAGGTCAGATTCATTTTCCAATTGGCAGCAGCAATTTGTTTTCTCATAAGATGTTGATATAATTAATAGCTTTCAAAGATATACCTAAGCATTTTTTTTTCGTGGATTGTTAGTTCCGAATTTTTTATTTTTTTCCAGTTTTCAATATCTGCCAATGCCTTTTTTAATTTATACCTTTCAATCCCTTCACTCCCCCAGGAAAAATGCGGGATATGTTTGGGAGTTAATCCACGACCAAAAACATTGGTACAAACTCCAATCACTGTTCCGGTATTAAGGGACGTATTAATCGATGTTTTAGAATAATCGCCCATAAAAACTCCGCATTTAATGCCCACAGATTTTATTCCTTTGCTTGTCCACACTTTTACATCAGAAGCATTATTTTTTAAATTGGAATTGGTTGTACCGGCACCCATATTGCAATGACTGCCAATGACCGAATCGCCTAAATAACCATCATGTGCTTTATTAGTATGGTTGAAGATAACGGAGTTTTTAATTTCACCTCCAACTACACAATGGGGCCCTATTGTAGTTGCTCCATAAATTTTAGTACCCATTTTAACAACCGAATTTTCACCCAAAGCAAATGGTCCTCTTATCATACTTCCTTCAAGTATTTCGGCATTATTAGCAATGTAAATCGGACCTTCTGTTGCATTCAAAATGCAATGTTCCAACTTTACTTCTTTTTCAATAAAAATCTGTGATGGATTGATGGTTTTATTTGTTTTTGAAATTGGTTGTGATTTTCTTCCTTTCGTTATTAAATCAAAATCCATTCGCAAAGACCAATCGTTCATTTGAAAAATATCCCAAGGAAATTTAATGGATTTCACCTCATCATCCATTTTCAATGCATGATTAACCTTGATAATATTTGGTTTTAAAATTTCTTTTTTTGAAAACCTGAAAGCAACTCCTTCCTCCCCATTCAGGGAAATAAATTCTCCGTTTTTTAATTTCTTGATTGCACTAACTAATTTAACTGTTGGCAATACATTGCCATGAATCATAAAAAAAACATCTTCTCCTATTTTTTTATTAATTTTTACCGAGTCTTTATGATCTTTGTAATCATCCTCCCATTTATCGAAAGAACTTAAACCCAGCATTTTTTCCCATTTTTCACGAATCGTTAAAATGCCAATCCGAATATCCTGTGTTTTACGGGTCAACGTAAAAGGATGCAGATTTTCTGGCTGACAAAACTCTTCTGTGAAAATGATTTTTTGCATGAAATGATTTGATATCTACCAAAAATAAAAAACCTCCGGTTAATTCCGGAGGTTTTTTAAAAAGTGTTGAAGTTGGATGGTTACAAGGAACCGCTAAAATCAATTTAGCTCGATTTCTTAGCGTATCTTTTATTGAACTTATCAATACGACCAGCTGTATCAACTAACATATTTTTACCAGTAAAGAATGGATGAGATGTATTTGAAATCTCCAATTTTACAACCGGGTATTCATTACCGTCTTCCCAAACTGCTGTTTCTTTTGCTTCGGCAGTTGAACGACAAAGGAAAGCATCACCGTTACTCATATCTCTGAAAATAACGAATCTGTAATTTGCCGGATGGATATCTTTTTTCATAACTCTTTGTTTTTTAGGCAGTACGGATTTTGCCGTACTTATTATTTTTTTAAAGAAGTGCAAAGCTAAGGCTAAAAACTTTAGAGGCAAAATGATTTTTAAAGTATTTGTAATACAGCTTAGCTCCTCATATTTTCAAACTGAAGCGGAAATCCGAGATCCCAAGACTTCGATAGTTGTATTACTTCCTGCAGGTCATCAATTTTTTTACCGGTTACACGTACTATGTCATCATTGATGGATACCTGCACCTTCAATACGGTATCTTTGATCATTTTTACAATCTTTTTCGAGTCCTCCTGTTTTAAACCATTCCGGACAGAAACTTCTTTCTTCCAGGTTTTACCGCTTTGATATCCTTCTTTAGATGTGTCAAAAGCAGTTGGGGCAATCCCTTGTTTATGTGCTCTGCTTATTAAGGTGTCCACCAATTGGCTCATTTTCATGTCATCATCCGTCTCCAAGGCGATCTTAAATTCTTTTTTATCGAGTTTAATCTCCAGATGGCTTCCTTTGAAATCAAAACGGTTTGCAAGTTCCTTAGACGTAACATTTACGGCATTGTCTAAAGCCTGCGGATCTACTTTGCTTACTATATCAAATGTTGGCATATGTTTATTTTTAAGTTTCGGTACAAATATAAAAAGTCCTGTATAGAAATACAGGACTTTGTTGGACATCAAAACTAAAAATTGCAACGAAATTCTTCTATTCCTTTATTATCAGGGTTTATTCAATTAATTCTCTCCGGTTTTTACACGGTTTTGCTCTTCACTTGCTCCCCCGGTTTTTCTTTTCTGTCCGTTCACTTTTCCTTTACTAAACTTATAAGAAAACCCTACAGTTACAACTCTTGAATCCCTTACTTGTTGAAAGCTTGCATCTATATTACTGTATTTTACGGAGCCCTTAATTCTTTGAGAATAAAGTACATCACGAACATTCATTCTGACCGAACCTTTGCCTTTCATAATCTGCTTACTTAAACCCAAATTCATTATTCCAAATCCTTCAATCCGAAAAACACCTTCCACTCCTGGTGATCTGTAGAAGCCACTTATTTCAGCTCCCCATGTTTTAGCAAACTTAAATTGATTAGAAAGATTGAACTGTGCTGTGGAAGCAGTCATTTTTACATGATCTCCATTAATGATTCCTTCAAATAAATTGTTGTATGCATTCGTATAAAGATTTGCCGTCCACCATTTCTTTATCTGCCCACCGGCATTGACAGAAATACCCACCTGACGCTGCTTTGCAATATTTGCTTTCTTTACAAAGGTTTCGTTCTTCACTGTATTTTGTTCCAACACATCATTGATTATATCAGTGGTTGCTGTATAATTCAGGGTAGTTGTTAAGAATCCTTTATAAGTATGATTCAATTCAACATTGTGCGAAAACTGAGGCTGCAGATTCGGGTTTCCCTGTTCAAATGTATATCGGTCAAGAAACATGATGAAAGGATTCAGGTCTTCATAATCCGGACGCTGGATTCGTTTTCCATAGTTCAGTCCAAAACTGTTTTTCTCATTTGGTTTATATTGTAAAAAAGCTGTTGGAAATATCTGTGTATAATGGCGTTGGAATTGCTCATTTGAAATTACCTGTTTCCCTTTTGCATTTGTATTTTCGACCCGAACACCAAACTGTCCAAACAATTTTTTAGTAAGTGGCTTACTGAAATTTGCATATAATGCATTTACATTTTCCTGGTAAATAAAATGATTACTGCGTCCAATGTCTCTTGCTCTCACACCGTAGTTTACACTATCATAAACCGCATTATTATCGGTTCTTACAAAACTGATTTTTGCACCTGCTTCAAATTTTGCTCCTTTTTTTAATGGATGCAAATAATCCATTTTTGCAGTGTAAATATTGATATCCTGAGGCAGATTGCCCAATAATGTATCCGCTTTAATGGTTGGTATACCTACTGCATTAAAATACGCATTAACCAATTGTTGATCGTTCATACTGCTATAAGTCAAAAAATCCAGATCAGCGGTTAGTTCTTTACCGGTTGAATCAAATAGATGCCGCATATTCAAATTCGTTCCAAAGTTTTTCCACGTTCTGTCATTGCTTGTAGCAGCCAATGTTTGACTTAATAAAATTTTAGTAGGGTTATAAATTAGTACATCACTTGTATTGCGGAATGTGCTCGGGCTGTTAAATCCTGTAAATACTACACCATAAGTTGTTTTCTTTGTTGCATAAAAATCCATTCCCATCTTAGCATTATACGATTCACTCGCATCTTTCATAACTGATTCCTGTTCGAAAAGAGATTTCAAATCCTTCGTAGATGACTCAATGAATTTCCGTTGAATATTTATATCATTAAAAGACTCTCTTTTATTATAACTAAGCGTTGTAAAAGCATTTACTTTGTTTTTCCGATAATTAAAATTAACAGATTCGCTATGTCTTGGATAAACCCCTTGGCTATAGGATGATGAAATACTGCCGGTATACCCTACTTGATTTGTTTTTTTCGTTTTTATATTAATGATTCCACTGTTTCCTGCTGCATCATATTTAACAGGCGGATTAGTCATGATCTCAATTAACTCCAACTGACTGCTGTTCATATTGCTCAAATAGTTTGTTAGATCTGTACCGCCCAGATAAGTAGGACGGCCATCAATATAAATTTGTACACCCTGCTTACCTTTCAAACTGATATTACCATCCTTATCTACAGTAACACCTGGAGATTTTTCCAGAACTTCTAAAGCTGTTGCTCCAACATTCGTTACAGCTGCTTCCACATTTATAATGGTTCTGTCAATCTTTTGCTCAATGAAAGGCTTTTTAGAAGTTACTGTTACAACTGACAAGGATTTTGAAAATGGAATTAACACAATTTTTTTAAGCAATACATCCTGGCTTTCAGTAGTTATTGTAAACCTTTCAGAATACCCGTTCACAAATCCAATGGCAGTAACTGAAACCAGGTAAACGCCTTCCTTTAAATTCTCAAATAAATACATCCCTTCTTTGTCTGCAATTGCAATTTTATTTAAGGATGAATCACTTGCATGTAACAGTGATATAGTAGCATTTATTATCACTTTCCCATCCATATCTCCATAATAACCTATGACTTTACCATTAATTATAACAGGTATTACATAGTTTCCCAAATCTTCCAATTTTACATCTATAATATTCGGCATCGTATCATCATTTACATTTGCAATCAAATATTGATTCACTTGAGCTTTTGATGCATTATTCAGAAATAATCCTAATATCAACGTAATAAATATCTTTTTCATAATATGTTTTTTAAAAATTTAGTACCAGCTTAAAAACATTACAGTGCAAATCTATGTACTTGTTATTGCATAGTACAGTGTTTTGTATTAAACGGCTGTATTTACTGACAAGTGGCCAATTGTAAGGATATAAAGTAATACCGCTTATAAACAGTAAATAGTCCAATGCGCTTTTCTGCGGTCTTATACCATCTAAGATTTACACATAGGCCGTTGGACTATTTAGTAAATCAAGATGGTATAAGACGTCAAGATGGAAAACTTGTTACATATTCATGCTGCTTAATGATAAGTGCTGTATTTCTGATACCAATGGAATCTAGAAAAATGAAGTATTTTTCTTTCTTTTGGGTGAAATCACCCCAGAATATAATAATTTTTATAAATCAGCCAAAAGCTGTTTTATATTGCAATAAATATTTAAGATGATCATTGATTACCGTTCAGATACAGTTACTAAGCCAGGAAAAGAAATGTTGGAAGCCATGTTGTCTGCTCAAGTGGGTGATGACGTTTTTGGAGAAGACCCATCCATTAATCAGTTAGAACTAATGTCTGCAAAACTATTCGGCATGGAATCGGCTCTTTTTTGTCCTTCTGGTACGATGACAAATCAAATTGCCATTAAATGTCATGTTCAGCCAGGTGATGAAGTAATTTGCGAAGAAAGTTCTCATGTTTACCAATATGAAGGAGGCGGCATTGCCTTTAATTCGGGTGCTTCAGTTCGGCTTTTACAAGGAGACCGTGGAAGAATTACTTCACAACAGGTTTTACATGCAATCAATCCGGATGATGTACATAAAGCAAAAACCAGTTTGGTTTGCCTCGAAAATACATCCAACCGGGGAGGCGGAAGTTGTTATGATTTTAATGAAATTGAAAACATTGCAAAACAATGCAAAGAAAATAACCTTGCCTTTCATCTGGATGGAGCAAGATTATTTAATGCATTGGTTGCGAAAAAAGAAAAGCCAGAACAATATGGTAAAGCTTTTGACAGTATTTCTATCTGTTTAAGTAAAAGTTTGGGTTGCCCTGTCGGCAGTTTATTAGTAGGCAAAAAAGATTTTATCCGAAAAGCGAGAAGAATCCGTAAAGTATTTGGTGGTGGAATGAGGCAAGCCGGATTTATTGCCGCCGCTGGAATCTATGCGTTGCAAAACAATATTAGTCGATTGGAAATGGATCATTTGCATGCCAAGGAAATTGCTTCAGTCATTGAAAATTGTTCTTTTACTAAATTATTATTGCCTGTTGAAACCAATATCATCATTTTTGAATTGCAGGAAAAAAACAGTGCAGCCGCATTTGTTGAAAAACTAAAAAAGCATCAAATTCTTGCTTATGCCATTACACCGGAGCGGGTCAGATTAGTAATACATCTCGACATCAATGCAGTAATGGTTCAAAAAACGATCGATATTTTAAAACAATTGTAACTTCTAAACTTAATTAACTAACACCGATTCATGTTACCTCAAATAAATCCAACTACCACAAAGGCCTGGTCTGAATTACAGCATCACCGAGATCAAATGAAGGACGTGCAAATGAAAGAACTATTCAGTTCTGACAAAGATCGCTTTACCAAGTTTTCGCTGTGCATGAAAGGGTTGATTTTTGATTATTCAAAAAATATCATCACGGCAGAAACTATGAAGAGTCTTTTTCAATTAGCGGAGGAATGTAAATTAAAGGAAGCCATTGCATCCATGTTTAATGGAAATAAAATTAACGCAACAGAAAACCGGGCCGTTTTGCATACTGCTCTACGTGATTTTACATCAAAACAAATTTTTACAGAAGGTGTTGACATCCTACCTGAAATAAAATCGGTGCAGAATCAAATGAAAGAATTCTGTACAAATATTCATACAGGAAATTGGAAAGGTTATTCTGGTAAAAAAATAAAATACATTGTCAATATTGGTATTGGCGGCAGCGATTTGGGTCCATACATGGTCACAGAAGCGTTGAAGCCATATTGGATAAAAGGTATTCAGGCATATTTTGTTTCAAATATTGATGGAACGCATATTGCCGAAACATTGAACAAGGTTAATCCGGGGGAAACCTTGTTTCTGATTGCTTCAAAAACATTTACTACCCAGGAAACCATGACCAATGCACATACTGCCAGAGACTGGTTTTTAAAAGAGGCGAAAGAAGAATCATTTATCAACAAACATTTTGTGGCTTTATCCACTAATGAAGAAGCAGTAAAAAAATTCGGTATAGCCAAAGAAAATATGTTCGGCTTCTGGGATTGGGTTGGTGGCAGATACTCACTGTGGAGTGCAATTGGTCTTTCCATTGGCTTAACAATTGGCTATGATAATTTTGAAGAACTTTTGAAAGGAGCTCATGCAACTGATCTTCATTTTCAATCAACCCCTTTCGAAAATAATATTCCCGTCATCATGGCTATGATTGGCATCTGGAATGTCAATTTTCTGGATGCTCAATCAGAAGTCATTTTACCTTACGACCAATACCTGCACCGCTTTGCAGCCTATCTGCAACAGGCAAATATGGAAAGTAATGGAAAGAGTATCGACCGCAATGGAGAACCGGTTACCTATTCAACCGGGCCCGTCATTTGGGGAGAACCCGGCACTAACGGGCAGCATGCGTTTTATCAATTAATTCATCAGGGCACATCATTGATTCCATGCGATTTTATTGCTCCTGCAAATTCGAAGAACACCATCAGTGATCATCATGAAAAATTGATGGCTAATTTTTTTGCACAAACAGAAGCGTTGATGATTGGCAAAACGGAAGCCGCGGCAGAAAAAGAACTAGAATCACTGGGTTTATCAAATAATGAAATTGCCCGATTGCTTCCATTTAAAATTTTTGCTGGAAACCGGCCAAGTAATTCTTTTCTATTAAATGAAGTATCCCCTTTTATTCTTGGAGAACTGATAGCATTATACGAACACAAGATTTTTGTCCAGGGTATTATCTGGAACATCTACAGCTTCGATCAGTGGGGTGTGGAATTGGGTAAACAATTAGCCGAAAAAATTCTTCCTGAATTAATGAATAAAGAAACCGTACAAAGCCATGATTCATCAAGCAATGGTTTGATGAATGCCTATAAAAACATGCGACATAAAAAAACCTCCTAAACAATCAGGAGGTCAAATATATAGTTAATGTTAATTACCATTTTTCAGCTTCTTCTGCAGAACCATTATTTACTTCCGGTTGAACATCTGTACTCAATGTTTCAACTTCAGAAGTAATAGTTTCTTCCACAACCAAATCAGCAACTTCAGAAACTTCTACCATAACTGTTGGTTCAACCAAACTGGTAACTTCAACAATTTCTTCCATATTTGCAACTGTATGATGATATCCGTTGCCATTCATTTCATATTCATCATGATTAAATGCATCGAAATCGAAATCCGGCATCAACTCTGTTTTTACATAATCCACAGCTTCGCCTAAAGCTTTTACAAATTTGTTGAAATCCTCTTTATACAAAAAAATCTTATGCCTGTCATAACCATCATCATTAAATCGTTTACGACTTTCAGTGATAGTCAAATAGTAATCATTCCCCTTCGTAGATCTTACATCAAAAAAGTAAGTCCTTCTTTTACCTGCACGTATACGCTTACTGTATATGTTCTCCATTTTCGAATCGTTATTTTCTTCGTAGGCCACTTGACTTTATTTTACTGTTAAAAAATCTTTTTACAAAATAGATTCACAAATATAATTATGTTTTTGAAACGACCAAATTTGGTTCAAATCTTTATTTAAGAAGGCAGTTATACATGGCTGTCTTGTTCCTGTTGACGACGATACAACTCAGCATAATAGCCCTTTTTTGAGAGCAGTTCCTCGTGTGTTCCCAGTTCAATAATGGCCCCGTCATCCAATACCACAATTTTGTCAAACTGAAAAAGAGAGAATATCCGATGGGTAATTATTATGGCGGTCTTATTTTTCAAATAGACTTGCAAGTGACCGATGATATTGCTTTCTGTTTTTGCATCCACTGCACTCAGGCAATCATCCAATATCAATAATTTAGAATCCTTGATCAATGCTCTAGCAATCGCAATCCGTTGTTTTTGACCGCCGCTTAAGGTAACACCCCTTTCACCTACCAAGGTTGAATAGCCTTCATTAAAACTCATAATTTCATCATCAATGGAAGCTTTGATAGCGGCATCTTTTACATCTGCTTTTTCAGCATTTGATCCAAATCGAATATTATTTTCGATGCTTTCACTGAAAAGGAAAACTTCCTGGGGTACATAACTGATCTGTTCCCTTAAGGCATATAGATCAAAAGATTTCAGCAGATGATTATTCATTCTTATTTCACCGGAACTTGGTTCATACATTCTTAATAATAACTGCGCAACAGAAGACTTGCCACTGCCGGTTTTCCCAATGATTGCAATTTTTTCTCCCTGCTTGATCCGCAATGAAAAATTACGCAGAGCCTGAATATTGGTATGAGGGTAAATAAAATTTACATTATCAAAAATTATGTCTACGCTGATTATTTCATCTTTTATTGTTGCTGCATTAACAATGTCCGGTTTAGTATCTAAAAATTCATTCAATCTTTTTTGTGATGCCGCTGCCCGTTGAATCATACTGGCAGTCCAACCAATGGCACTAACCGGGAATGTGAGCATATTGATATAGATGATAAACTCTACAATGGTATCAATACCGATACTTTGATGGCCGTTGATATAATACAACCCGCCAATCATGATGGTTAACAATGTACTCAGTCCGATTAACAAAGTCATTGATGGAAAATAAAGTGCTTCCACTTTTGCAAGACTTATGGCATTCTTTTTATATGCTTCACTGTTTTCATTAAAAAAATTGAAGATGGATTTCTCCTGAACAAAAGATTTTATTACCCGGATGCCAGAATAAGATTCCTGCGCATTAGTTGTCAGGTCGGAAAGTAAAGATTGAATCTTTTCACTTTTGCGGTTGATGATACTGTTTACCAGATAAATAGTAATGGCCAATATGGGCAGCGGGGCTAAAACATATAAAGTCAGTTGTACATCCCGTTTAAACATAAAAAATAAGCTCAGCGAAATAAGAACAATCAGGTTGAATAAATACATGATCGCAGGTCCGGTAAAACTCCTTACACGGCTTATATCTTCAGAAATCCGGCTCATTAAGTCACCGGTTTTATTAGACTTGAAAAAATTAGTGTCCAGATCTTGGTAATGAGAAAACACTTCATTCTTCTGGTCAAATTCTATATGCCTGCTCATCACTATAATGGTTTGACGCATCAGGAACATGAAGAATCCACGAAGCAAAGCTAATAAGATAATGGTCAAACCACATAATGTTACAACCTTCCCCATGGTCAAGTCCATATGCTCTACTTTGTCTATAAAGCGATTGACGATAATTGCATAATCAGGTTGAATTTTTTTTTCCTGAAAACCCGGCAACGATAAAGTTTTCTGTACATAGTGAATTACAAAACCGGTGACCTGTGGCGACAAAACAGCGAAGTAATTGGAGAGCAGAATAAAGAGAATTCCGATTCCAAGCCTGATCCGGTACTTCCAAAAATATTTTTTTAACGGGCTGAGATGCTTCACTGGTAAAGATTTCGTTGCAAATTACTGAAGCTTTTTGAAAAAAATTTTTTGTTCTTAATCTGCACTGTGTATTTTCGCACCGGAGAGTTGGCAGAGTGGTCGATTGCGGCAGTCTTGAAAACTGTTGACTGTTACAGGTCCGGGGGTTCGAATCCCTCACTCTCCGCTTTACCCTCCATAGCTTTAGCGACGGAGGGTTTTTCTTTTTAGCCTTTATTGAAATGTTATGCAACAGATTGTATAAATACTATTGTGTAGCGACGGTACACACTATACCAGTTGCAGCAACAATCTTGAAGAACGGTTACTTAGACACCAGAAAGGGTATATTGATTCAACAAAAAATAAACTTCCTGCCAACTTAGTATTTCACTGTGTATTTACAAATAAGACCAAAGCCTTTGGCGTCGGATGAAGCTTCGGAGGACAAGTCGAATCTCTCACTCCGTACTGACTGAATAAAAAATCACTCCTAAGCCTTCTCCGACCAATCACTCACGTTCCGATTATCATCATCTGGTATTTCGGGCGGATAACCAAACACCCTGTAGGAAAGCAATCTGGCCTTGCGGGCAATTTCGGAATGAGCCCGTAAATAATTCAGTGAATTATAATCGTAAATGGATTTTGATGGTATAATGCCCAGGTTTTTTGGCATATGATTCAACGAAAAACTGGTTTTCAGGCTTTCAATCCAATCAAGCGTTTCTTTAATTTCCACAATAGCCAAATCCTGCCACGGATAAATAACTTCGTCCCATGGTTTCATATTATTAAATACTTCGGGGCTGTCATCATCCTTTGCAATACGCAATTGAATTTGCATAAGGTACTCCGCTCCTCCATTAGCAATGCGTTGTTTATACTCATCTTTCAAATAATTGCGGCCACGTGTTTCAGCATTTGAAATGCGTTGGTTGCAGGTATCCCAATCGCTCAAATTCGGATCAATTCCGGTTTCTGGTGCTTTATCCAATGGCATGGTTCTGTATTTGGCATACCGCAAAACAGCATCTTTTCCAATAAATTTAAATGCTGTAAGTGCCTGGTAACGCAGATTGTGAAATGAACTGGGGTCTCTTCGCAAAGATAATTTTGCCCCTTCCAACCCTTGTGGATACAATCGGTAATAGTCGTGGTATTCGACACCCCATTGTTGTTTTCTCAATTTTGCAAATTTTAAAAAACTGGAAGCGGACCAGAATAGATTGATGACCCCTGTATTCATTTCAATATCTAAAGGACTATTCCAGTGATGGTCAGAAAATTTTATCGAGAAACTTCGGATGCAATTCATCGCATCATCCAGAAAGGTAGCAGATGCATGACGAACCCGGCAAGGGAAAGTTCTGCCGGCTTCAAAAAAATCGTGTTCCGGAAAACTGGGATCATCCACAATTCGTACAGAGCCCTTTGCTGCTACTCCATTGTTATGACTCATCCGGTATCGTTTTGGAAAACTGAGAAACACAGCCAACCCCACGCCAAGTGCCACTGAAGTTATTTTTAATACAAACTTGTTCCAGAGGGCTTTCAGCCAATTGTAAATAATCGTTCCTATCGAAAGTCTATTTGTCATGTCGTTTATTTGTGCTTGAAATTTTAAATATTTGTTCTCGATTCGATGTCTTCCACAATAACTCCCAATGCCAGAAATTCCTCTTTTTTGGATAAGAGTAAATCGGAATAATATGGGTTGATGTCATTCTCTTCGTCACGGGTGATGAAGCCATATTCCGTTCGGGACAACAAATTACTGAACCACATCATTTGTGTGCTCCGGGTTAAATCCGGAGAAATACTTAAATCTGATTCGGGTGCCAATACACCGGATTCCTTTTCGCCAAACCGAAGTCCAAGGCTATTGTACAACACTTCTCCAATGTCTTCATATTGATGTTCATTAGCCCAAGTGTGCAAATAAGTGGCAACAAAAATCATATAGGTACAGGCTTTAACCAGGTCTTTCATACTTTCTGCTTCTAGTTCATACGGAAATTTCTTATGTTTTGTAACAGCAGATACGGTTCTTAATATTCCGTTGCGTTTTTCCCTGGGAAGATCAAAATCAAATGAAAATTGTGCCGCATAATATTCTTTCATATCCTGGTTGCGTTCTTTTTCACGGGGATCCAAACTGTCTGTATCAATATCAGAAAGAAAAACAGGCACACTGTGATTCAACAAATCTTCAGAAAAACAATATACTTCGTACCAGTATTTTTTAATGTCTTCCCAATTATTTTTTATAAACCAGGAAACATAATCTTCTGTAAGATCCCAAAATAAACGTTCAGCCTTTGCAGATGAATGTGCATCGCTGATAGGTTCCACTACCTGATAACTTTTCCAATCCAATACACCCATAATATCTTTGCATCGATGCAGTAAGCCAACTGTAGATAGTGCAGAAGCTCTTGGAATATAATCCTGCAATAAAATTTTATCTGCCGTATGATTTACTAATACAACGCTTTTTAAATGTGGGAACAGTAAGGCTGACAATGGATTAAAGCGAAGATTGCGATAAGCGGCAATTGCATATTGTTCAGTATTGACATGGGTTCCCGCAAAATGTTCGTCAATTTCGGTACACAATCCACCATTTACTCTGGCTACTCTTTTGGCATGTTGCCAGATATCTCCATCCGTTAATTTTATCATTCGTTTTTGCCAGGGATCTTTATGGATGGCATTTAACGGCCCTGTAAAATGTATTTCAACGGGTGTTGGTAAGCCATCTGGTTTCAATTGAAACTTCATGGCTGCATCCGGAAATGCATATTCATCATTGCCGTCGTAATATCCTTTTCCAAAATATTTCATCCAATAGTATCCAGCTTCATTTGTATCGGGTACAAAACAACCACGGTTCATTCCATTCATCATCCTTTCTCCAAACCAATGATCACTACGGGTAAAACCGGGTATTTGTTTTTCAATACATACAGTCAAGTTCTCGGGATAATCAGCTTGTATCTCCTGCAATGAAATACTTTCAGGATCCAATTTTATTTGTACCAGGTGTTTAACCTTTGTCAACTCAACCGGTATCATCTGTTCACGGATGGCATTCACTCTTCCAATTGGGTAATACTGAGGCGCATCTTTATCATGATCTTTTATGACCACCCTGGGTAAAACTGTGTCGGTGCGGTATTCCCAAAAAAATAAATAAA
Organism: Chitinophagaceae bacterium; assembly: GCA_043779285.1. Classification (GTDB taxonomy): domain Bacteria; phylum Bacteroidota; class Bacteroidia; order Chitinophagales; family Chitinophagaceae; genus MGR-bin208. Next base: position 13,929 of record JAYWEL010000085.1, read on the forward strand.
TATTTCGCAGATTGTATTCCATGCCAATCAGGTCTGCCTTTGGAATTTTAATGGATTTAAAAAGATTGTAAACAGGATTACTTGTTTTTTCATTAAAAAAAGTATGTGTGATTTCATAAATCTCAAACTTCAAGTGATGGTTTCGAAATCGTCTGGCCATTCGTAAATCAAAAGGCAAACGGAAAGTTCCATCCTCTGCAGTAAATCCTTCACTGAGTTTACGCCATTTCCCAAACCACGAACGGCTCCAGAATTGCAATGTGAGATGATGAATGGGTACCCGTTCGTCTTCCCTTTTTGCAAAGCTGATATTGCCAACAAGAGAACTATCCATCACCGTTCCGTAAATTTTATTCCTTCGGGGGAATAATTTTTTGTTCAGCCATTTAAAAAAATCAACTATTTTGGAATACCAGAAATATAACCGTTCGAGAAGAATGGTAATAGGATTGGATATGATGGCAGAACGGCCTACTTCAAGATGGTTTATTCCTTTGAGTCCGGGTTTAAAAAAAAACCACCTTTGTAAGCAAATCCAATCTTGGTTTTCTTCAGGCATTCTTCACATACCTGTTTTGCATGTTTCCATGAATCATCAGTCATAATAAGCAGTTTTTTATTTTAGGTGTTCCGCAAAGTACATGTCAATGTCGCCTTTATTTTTAGCTGCAATTTTTCCTCGGTATTCACATTGAAATTTATCAGAGACCAGCCGATAGGTATCACCGGAAATATTGATTTTTCCGGATTCACTACCCGACTCCATCCTGCTAGCGGTATTCACCGTATCGCCCCAGATATCATACGCAAATTTTTTACTTCCTACAACCCCTGCTACCACAGGCCCGGTATGTAGTCCAACGCGGACATTATATTCAGGCTTGTTTTCTTTCCGTTGTTTCTCATTGAAATCGTTTATCCAATCCCGAATTTCTATAGCCGCTTTCAGTGTGTCTGTAGCATGTGTGGAATTGGGTATCGGTAACCCTCCTACACACATATATGAATCCCCGATAGTCTTAATTTTTTCTACTTTGTATTTACTCACAATCGTATCAAAAGCACTGAAACAGGTATCAATGGTGCTTACCAACTCTTCCGGAGACATGGTTGAAGAAGTCAAGGTAAAGCCTACAAAGTCGGTAAAGAGCACCGTGACACTCTCGAATTGTTTTGGAGTGGTCCGGCCGTTTTGTTTTAACTCTTCCGCAATTTCCACCGGTAAAATATTCATCAGCAAATCATCCGATTTCTTTTTCTCCAAAGCCAGTTCTGCAGTACGTTCTTCTACTTTTTTACCGAGGCTGGCGTACAATAGGGCATTCTCAATTGATGTAGCAATTTGTCCGGATAACAAAGAAATCAGGTTGATTCGCTCCTGTGTAAAAGCCCCAGTAGTCAAATTATTTTCAAGATAAAATATGCCGATAAATTTCCCCTGATGAATAATAGGAATACACATAATTGATTTAGATACGTGCGAAATGATATAAGGATCCTTTTCATATCTAGAGTCAGTAGCGGCATTGTTTATGACTACATTTTCATTGGTTCGTTTTACAAATGCAATGATACTTGGAGCAACCAGATCGACCGATTCAATGGCAAGATGCGGCAAAATAGAAATGGAATTATCTTGCAGGTCCTTCACGGCTTCAATATATAATTTATCCTTGTCTTCAAGCAATAAAACACCTTTTTGTGCCCCTGCATTTTCAATAACAATACCCATGAGTACATTCAAAAGATTTGATAATACCACCTCGCCTGAAATACTGTTTGCTGCTTTTAATACGGTAGTAATATCCAGCACACTTCCATGTATCATGGAGGAAGTTGAATTCACGGTGCCTGATTCCATGATGCTTCCCGTTGATTGGTTGATACCGGAAACATACCGTGGATAAACCTGTTCCATGTGACGCAGTTTAGCATCGGCACCCCATTCCCTGTATGCGTTATAAGATGCTTTGAGATAAAACTCTGCTAATTCATCCGATTTTTGTTCCATATAAAAACGGCCGGCCAATTCGTTTGCCAATGCTTCTTCATGAATATATTTATGGAGCGATGCACCGGATATGGCTTTATCATAAACCAACCTTGCATTATTATATTTTCCGCTGACCCTGTATAATTCAGCTTTTAATAAATCATATTTATGCTGATAATTTTCGGGAGCAAATTTTGCCCATGTTTTTAATTTTTCCATATTGGATCGAACACGGCTCAAATACTTCCTCTTTTTAGTACCGGCATTTGGATACATTGCCAGCAATGTCAGTGCTTCATATAAATGATGATTGGGTATTTCGAATTTTGCTAATACGGCTTCCAGCAATTTCCTGGATTCGGCAGCATGAAAAGCAGCATTTTCATAATCCTGAAAATAATAACTGAGAATAAGTTTATTGAAATGAATGAAAAAAGTACCGGTCTTATCATTTCGTTCCTGATTCTGGAGCATCATTTTTTCTTCATTGTATGCTTCTCCGGTTAGAATCAACGGATTGGATGAACGACCCATGAAATTGAGCATGGGTTGCCGGTAGACTTCATTATAATTGAAATTGGTTTCTTGTTTAAACTGGTTAAAACTTTCGCTATAAGCTTTTGTCTCTTCTTCAAGCCTTACCAATGGTTTGCCACTGAGATAGGCATGAATGCAATAAATATTTGTATTGATACAGGCAAATTCTATAGCACCCGTTTCCATCCCAATATGATACGATTCCTGGAGTGGCTTTAGTGTATTATGAACGTGTTCATTCCAGTTAATAATCAAGGCATAAATGGGTGTATAGATTTGTGTCTTCCATTCTTTGGCATTATATTTTTCAAGAAGGATCAGACCGAGCTTTCCAAAATTATAACCATTACGCATCTGGCCCAAAACACCACACATGATAACGCCATAGGTGGCAAAAGCAAATGCCGACAATGCCGTATTACCAAACTTCAACGACAAGTGTACCATTCTGAAAATAACCAGCGGAAACAAGGTTGGCGTTGCCCAATAACTCGAAGATGCGATATCCGCCAAAATGCGCATGGCAGCTATTTTCTTTTCGTCAGTCATGGTAGGCAAGGCAGATAATTTATCATTATCCTTTCCTGCCAGTTTTATTTTCGTTTTCACCAGGTCCATCATCACATGAACCATGGTTGGTTTGTGTGGAAAATCTTCGCCTAATTCCTTCAATAGTTCAAGACCTGTATTAATGGCATCCAGTAATTTGTTTTCTGCCTTGTAAGCCAGAATCCTTACTTCATATGGCTTCACTTTTTCAAGCAGATTTTTTACATTTCTCAGTACAATTTGATAATGTTTATCCATGATGACAAAATCGCCACTCAGATATGCTGCTTCAGTAGCTTCTGTATATAAATTACGGCACAATTCATATTGATTTTCCCATGCATTTGGAGTCAATAAGCTGATACCGATTTCGAAATATTCAAGTGATGTTTTAAAAGCCGAACTTTGTTTGGCTTTTCGACCAGCGTCTAGGTTTAGTTGTGCAAGCAAGGCTCTTTCCAATTCTTCTGTAACAATCTCTTTACCCCAGTTCCATTGATTGGCAATATCAAATAAATGCTCATCCCTTTTTTCAGCTGAAATATTCTGTAATAACAATTTACCGATAGAAAGGTGAGCCTTGTTTTTTTTCTTTTCCGGAATGAGTGAATAAACGGCTTGTTGAATCCGGTCATGCGAAAACCTGTATGCATTTCCTACAGGGACTACCAGGCCTTCTGCAAGTGCATTGTTCAGGTCTTTTTTCAAGACATCTTCATCTACATTTTCAATAATTGAAAGTAATTGCAGGTCGAAACTGTTACCGATGCATGCACCTGTTTTTAAATGTCTTTGTGTCTCTTCCGGTAACCGCATTACTTTCGATGCCATTAATTCTACTACATTCTCTGTAATATTTTTCTCCGTTATTTTTTTAAGATCCCAACTCCATTTTAAAATGGTAAAATCAAACCAGAGCAGTTTTTCCTGGTAAAGCGATTTTAAAAACTGGGTCACAAAGAATGCATTACCATTGGTTTTCTGATAAACCAATTTGGTTAACGCGTCGGATTCAACTTTAGAAGTATTTGTTGCATCGGCTATCAACTCATTAATATTCCCATTGGAAAGATTACCGATTGCAATACGCTTTATAATAACAGACTCCTCTTCCATTTCACCGACCGTAATGATAAAAGGATGTGATGCACTTACTTCATTATCACGGTATGCCCCAATACATAAAAGATGGCTGCTTTCCCTATCAGTCATCAATGCGTGTAACAAACTTAATGAGGAAGAATCGGCCCATTGCAGATCGTCGATAAATAACACCAAAGGATGCTGGCTGGAAGCCAAAGACTTTACCAACTTTCGGAAAAGATATTTAAACCGGTTTTGTGCTTCTGCTCCTCCTACTTCGGCTACTTCTGACTGTGGGCCGATAATATATTCCAATTGAGGCATCACATCCGTGATAACTTTTCCTTCATCCCGCAATGCTTCCTGAATAGAATGTTTTATTTGTTGTAATGAAGTTTCGTTCTCCGTCAATAAAATATTGACGAGTTCTCCAAAAGCCTGCAGAATGGCAAAATATGGAACGGCCCGTTGAAACTGATCAAACTTGCCTTCAATAAAATAACCCCGGTTATGGGTAATTGGTTTATGAATTTCCCGGACCAATGCTGATTTTCCCGTGCCGGAATAACCGGACACCAGCATCAATTCTTTCCCTCCATTAGCACAACGCTGATATGCCTGAATGAGTTCATTGGTTTCATTATTTCGTCCATATAATTTCTGTGGAACTAAAAACTTTCCTGAAAAGTCTTGTGTTGCCAATTCAAAGGATGGACAGCTTCCGGTTTTTTCAAAATCGGAAAGGCATTTATCCAAGTCAAACTTTAAACCAAATGCAGATTGGTATCTGTCTTCCGCATTTTTAGCTAGGAGTTTTGCAATAATTTGTCCAATGATGGGAGGTGTATTGGTATTGTATTTTTCTACAGGCTCCGGTATTTGTGCAATATGTGCATGAACCAGTTCCATCGCATCGGTCGACTCAAAAGGTAATCTTCCGGCAAGTGCTTCATAGAGTGTTACACCCAATGAATACAGGTCGGTACGATAATCCACGGTACGGTTCATCCGCCCAGTTTGTTCCGGCGAATTGTATGACAGTGTTCCTTCCAATTTTTCCGGATTGCCGAGATAATGATGTTTCAAATCGAAGCAGGATGAAATGCCGAAATCAATAATTTTTACAGAACGCTCCTGCAGGTTTACTAGAATATTAAAAGGACTAATATCCTTATGAATAATATTATGCTGATGAATTTCTCCCAAAGCCTGAGCAATGGCCGTGGCAATAAAAAGAAAGTCATGAACATCTTCTTGTTTTTTTTGAAAAACTTCTTTTAAAGTATTTGCCTTGAACCATTCTAAATATAATGCATGGCGGTTCTTTTCCCTGCCTTTTTTTAATACATTTCTTGTGCCCTGTAATTGCAGTCCATCGATAATCTCAAACTCATTATAGAACTGAGCGATATCGACAGGTGTCGGAAATTCATAATTCAAAATTTTCATGATAACCGGACGGTTCCATTCATTTTCGTCCATCAGATAAATCTTGGACTTTTTGCTTTCGTAAATCAATTGTTCTGCCATAGTATTTTGTTTTATAAAATATATTAGAACTACAGTTTTTTTATGATGGTTTAAAGGGAATAAAATATTGGGGAAATGAAAGGCTTATATCATGTATCAACAGGACATGAAAAAAGAATAACTGAAAAAGGGTTGCCTGATTGAAATCAAGCAAGTTTTAAAGATATGTTGAAGATTTAATAAATGCAATTTTTTTTAATATAAGTATTTGGCAAACAAATTTTAACAGCAATGTTACTTTGCAAACAGACCGGAATTATTATAGTCTCAAAATGTACCAGAAAATATCTTTCTTATTTTTTCACTTAAGTGATGCTCCCTGCTCTATCCAGCAACGAATAGTTTCCCTTTCTTCCGGGGTCATATTGGTTTTATTATTCAAAGGCATTGTCTTTGTAATGACAGCCCTTTGTAAAATATTATCTTTCAATTTGACAATATCGGCGGGAGTATCATACACAACTCCATTGGGTGGAGCAGTCCATAGATCATCAGTTGGTTTTGAAGAATGACAACTAATGCATCGGGTATTTATAATGCTGTTTACTTCTGCAAAACGAATGGCAGTTTTACACTCCGTTGTACTTTTTTGCGGAGCTGTATACATACTAATTCCAAAAATCAGTATAATGGAAATGGGTAATACCCAAACCTGCAGTTGTCCTTTTTCTTTTAAATTAAGATAATGTTTCACTCCTGCAGTAGCTAATGAAATGGCTGCCAATACGGCCCACGCATGTTTGTTTCCAAACGTACTTGGAAAATGATTGCTGATCATCACAAACAAAACTGGCAGTGTCAGATAATTATTATGAAGAGATCGTAAACCAGCTTTTTTACCAAGTTCAGGATTCAATGTTAATCCTAGTTTGGCGGCTTTTACCATCGCTTTTTGAGATGGAATGATATTGAAAAAAACATTCGCTGCCATGATAGTTCCCAACATCGCACCAAAATGAATATAAGCAGCCCGACTACTGAATACCTGCGCATAGAAATAAGCAAAGCTTGTTGCTAAAATAAATCCGATGACGGCAAACCAAAAACTTTTTTTAATCAATGGACTTTTACATAATAGATCATAAATGATCCAGGAAACAATGAATGATCCGATACTAATACTCACTGCCATTGCAGTACTTATGTCCAGCACATTTTTATCAATCAAAAAAGCTTTTGCATTAAAATAATAAACGATGAACAGAAGACAGAAACCGGACAACCAGGTAAAATAGGCTTCGTATTTAAACCAATGCAAAGTCTTCGGAATTTCCTTTGGTGCAGTCTTGAATTTTTCGAGATAATAAAAACCACCACCATGTATAGCCCAAAGATTCCCAGCCAGTTCATCCCTTACATTATTCCGGTTCAGTGCATTTTCAAGAAACACAAAATAGAAAGAGGCGCCAATCCAGACAATACCAAAAGTAATGTGTAGCAATCGAACTACGATGTTTAACCATTCCATCATATGGCCTTCCCATGGACTATCTCTGACCATAAAATAAATAACAACCAACATAGCTATTGCAACTAAAATGATGGAAGTATATACCAGATTCTGAATGGAAACCAATTGCTCCTGCTTTGCATCTTCTTTCAATGAATCAAATTCAGGTGATATATTTTCATGTCTCCTCTTTTCCATTGAGCGGAAACGGTAAGTCATGACAACCAGCATGATTAAACTTAGAAATAATATAGATAGTACAACGATACTCAGCATGAATAATTTTCCTTTTTCAAGATTGTTTTCTTTAAACCATTATTTTCAAAAAATCAATCGTCTCTTTATTTAAAAATCACCAAATTAATGTTTCATTCGCTAATTTTAATGATTAAATTATTTAACAAGATAATTAATGCCAGACATTGCTATACATAGTAAAAGAACAATTACAGATAATGGAATTTTGGATGCAACTGTATTAATTAACAACGGCAAAATTATTGATATTATTCCGGGCAAATTGAATGAAGATGTTATTGATATGGGTGATCTTGTTTTGATGGCAGGTATAATCGATCCACATGTTCACATCAATGAACCAGGAAGAACTGAATGGGAAGGGTTTGAAACAGCCACGAAATCTGCAATGGCCGGCGGTGTCACTTGCCTGGTGGATATGCCTTTAAATTCAACTCCTGTAACAACATCTGTAAAAGCATTTGAAGAAAAACTGCATGCCACACAAGGGAAACTTCATGCCAACTGCGGATTTTGGGGAGGTATTATTCCCGGAAATGAACTTGAAATTGAAGGGCTTATTGAAAAAGGTATTCTTGGTTTTAAAGCATTTTTAACACACTCAGGTATAGACGATTTCCCAAATTCACTCGAATCCGATCTGGACACGGCCATGCCAATTTTGACAAAATATAATTTACCCTTACTGGTTCATTGTGAGTTAAGTGATGAAGGACATAAAAGTTTAAATAACAATCCGAGATCTTATCAAAACTATTTATCCTCCCGTCCGAAAAAATGGGAAGATGATGCCATCGCTATGATGATTCGATTATGCGAAAAACACCAAACAAGGGTTCATATAGTTCATTTGTCTTCTTCCACTTCGATAAAACAAATTACGGAGGCTAAACAAAAAGGATTGCCGATAACAGTTGAAACGGGTCAGCATTATTTATATTTCAATGCAGAAGATATTCCGGATGGAAGTACTGCACACAAATGCGCACCACCCATTCGGGAAAAAGAAAACAACGATCTTCTTTGGATAGCGTTGAAAAATGGCATCATAGATTTTGTCGCCACCGACCACTCTCCTGCCACTGCCGATCTGAAAGAACTGGTAACCGGTAATTTTATGAAAGCCTGGGGTGGTATAGCTTCCATTCAATTGGCTCTTCCGGTATTATGGACAGCCGCAAGGAAAAGAGATTGTTCGTTAATTGATATAGCTAAATGGCTTTGTGCAAATCCGGCAAAACTGGCTGGACTGGAAAAGACAAAAGGTAAAATTGCAATTGGATATGATGCCGACCTTGTGGTCTGGAATCCCGAAGAAAGTTTTATCGTTGATCATAATAAATTATATCACCGAAATAAAGTTTGTCCTTATGTGTCTGAACAACTTTTCGGAAAAGTTGAACAGACCTGGCTTGCCGGGGAAAAGGTTTTTGATAGCCATGAATTATTATTTATGAAGAAAGGAAATTTACTTCTTTTCAATTCTTAGTTTTGAAATAAGTTTTTAAAAAAAAATATACAATGATACATCACCATTTTGTAAACATGACTGATCTTGCTGCTGAAAGATTGGGGGGCAAAGTTTTATCTTGCTCTGATGATTTTTTTGCAGAAAAAGAAAACCTGATCAAACCGGGAAGAGGAATTTTTATTACCGATAAATATACCGACCAGGGCAAATGGATGGATGGATGGGAATCGAGAAGAAAGCGAGTGACGGGACATGACTGGTGCATCATACAATTAGCAACTTCCGGCAAAATACATGGCGTTGATATCGACACCAATCATTTCTTGGGTAATCATCCACCACATGCATCTATTGAAGCTTGTACTGTTTCATCTGGCTCAGACTTTGATTCAGAAACTGCAGCATGGACAGAGATTCTTTCCAAATCGTCGTTGGAACCCGGTTCACAAAATTTATATGAAATAAGTAACAACAATATTTACACACATATCAGACTACATATTTATCCTGATGGTGGTGTAGCTCGATTGAAATTATACGGAGAAGTTTTCAATGATTGGACAATGGTTACAGAAACCGATCAAATTGATTTGGCAGCATCAGTGAACGGTGCAAAATCTGTTTTATGTAACGATATGTTTTTCTCTCATATGGATAACCTAATTATGCCGGGCCGTGGTGTTAATATGGGTGATGGTTGGGAAACAAAAAGAAACCGTACGCCTAATAACATGGATTGGGTGATTGTGCGGTTGGCACATGAAGGAATTATTGATAAATTACTCATAGATACCTGTCATTTCAAAGGAAACTATCCCGATACCTGTGCCGTTGAAGGTTGCAATATCCCATTACTGGAAGAATTTAAATTCACTACCGGAGAAATCAGTTGGTCTCCCCTTCTCAGACAAACAAAATTAGAGGCAGATCAAGAACATTATTTTGAAAAAGAAATCCTGATCAAAGAACCCTATACACACTTACGGTTATCCATTTTTCCGGATGGAGGAATCAGCAGAATGAGAGCCTGGGGAAGGATTAAAAAATAGATTCAATAGTATTTAAATCTGTTAAATGACATTAGAAGAATTAAACAATCTGGAACTTTCTGACTTAAAAACCGAACTGATCAAATGCTGTGGTTCATCTGCATGGGCAGATCAGCTGTGTGCTCTTTTTCCATTTGAACAAAAAATAGATGTATTTGAAATCGCAGAAGACGTATGGTATCACTGCGACAGAGAAGATTTCCTCGAAGCCTCTGCGCATCATCCAAAAATTGGCGACATTAATTCATTGAAAGAAAAATTTGCCAATTCAAGCCATTGGGCATCCGGCGAACAATCGGGGGTAGATAAAGCCAACTCAACTGTGCTTGAATCATTGGCCAGAGGAAATGCTGATTATGAAAACAAATTCGGCTATATTTTTATCGTTTGTGCAACCGGAAAATCGGCGGAAGAAATGTTGGAATTATTAAATGAAAGATTAATTAACGAACCCGAAGAAGAAATAATGATTGCCATGGAAGAACAAAACAAGATCACTAAAATTCGATTAGAAAAATTATTATCATGAGCCAATTAACCACACATATCCTGGATACCAGTAAAGGAAAACCTGCAAATGGAGTTTCTATTACTTTATTTAAACAAGACAATAATAATTGGCTTGAATTGAGTAAAGGACTTAGCAATGACGACGGAAGAATTCCTGATTTAATTGAACCTGATTTAGTTCTTGAACATGGCATTTATAAAATAAAATTTGAAACGTCCGAATATTTTCAACGTCAAAACATACAAACTTTTTATCCGTATGCTGAAATTGTTTTTACAATTGACAGCAACGATCATTATCATGTTCCCTTATTATTAAATCCTTTTGGATACTCTACGTACAGAGGATCCTGATTGAATTTTAATTTCTATCAGAAAAAACAGATTAAACATTCGAGATGAAACTATCAATCAACGACAACGAAAAAGCAAACCTGCTTCAGGAACTTGGAGAAGCTAATTTAAAATTCCAGAAAACATATCCCGGAGATAAGCCCGACCGTCAGGCTGTACACACATTGTATGGTGGCGCCAATCTTTTTAAATCGGATACCACGGTGAAAATTGCTGAAATTGCCTTACGCAACTTTATAACCTATGCACCCAATTTTGCCGTACTGGCCAATGTATTGAAGCTGGATGGATTTGAACATTTACCAACTTTGGAAGCCGATATCGAAAACCTGAAAAACAGGTTGGACAAAATGTCGGAGGCTGAAAGAAAACAGGAAGCGGCATGGCTCTCATACACTGTTTACAACCGTATTATCAATAAATTAAAAAGAGAAGCTGTCGAAGATTTTCGCATCGATTTTGAAGACGGTTTTGGTAACCGCCCATGGGATGAAGAAGATGCTACGGCTGTAAATGCCGCAACAGAATTAGCCAAAGGCATGGAAGAAAAAACTATTTCTCCCTTTATTGGTATTCGTATAAAACCGTTCACTGAAGACCTGAAAGAAAGAGGCGTAAGAACATTGGACATTTTTCTTTCTACACTTTTGGAAAAGACAAATGGCCGATTGCCCGATAATTTTGTTGTCATGCTTCCAAAGGTTACCATTACAGAACAGGTAACAACCCTGATCCGTTTATTTGAAATTATAGAAAAAGAATTCAAGCTTGAACCCGGCACATTGAAAATGGAAACGATGGTAGAGGCCACACAGATTATTATGGATGAGGAAGGTCGTAATCCGTTAATGAAAATTATCCGTTCAAGTGAAGGCAGATTGATTGCCGCTCATTTTGGAACATACGACTATACTGCCTCCTGTGGCATTACGGCCAAATATCAGACCATGGCCCACCAGGTTTGCGACTTTGCCCATCACATGACTAAAGTGGCTTTAGGCGGTACCGGTATATTTCTTTCGGATGGTGCAACCAACATTATGCCGATTGGTCCGCATCGGGGAGACGATCTGAGTTTTGAACAGATGGCGGAGAACCGTACTTCTGTTCACAACGCATGGCAGATTGGTTATAGCCATACGATGCACTCGTTAATCAACGGTTTTTATCAGGGATGGGATTTGAATCCGGCACAATTACCGATGCGTTATGCAGCAACGTATAATTTCTTTTTAAGCAGTATGGATGACGCCACATTCCGCTTAAAAACTTTTGTAGAAAGAGCAGCCATCTCTACCTTGACTGGCGATATTTTTGATGATGCAGCCACTGGTCAGGGATTGTTGAATTTCTTCCTGAAAGCTATGAACTGCGGAGCCATTAGCGAAGAAGAAGCATTACTGACAGGATTGAGTTTGGATGAAATCAGAAGCCGATCTTTTTTAAAAATATTGGAAGGAAGAAGAAATAAATAATTAGTTGCCGAGATTAAACATTTTACGGCATCTACAAAGTCATTGTTAGCTTATATTTGCAGGCTGGTATAAAATCAATTATGACAAGAGAAGAAAAATTTATGATGGAAGCAATAAAGCTTTCACACAATGGAATGAGCAGCAATCAGGGCGGCCCTTTTGGATGCGTAGTGGTGAAGGGAGATGATATTGTTGGACGAGGAAATAATCAGGTCACATCACATAACGACCCTACTGCACATGCTGAGGTAGTTGCGATCCGTGATGCATGTAATAATCTGAATACTTTTCAATTGGATGATTGTGAAATTTATACGTCATGCGAACCTTGTCCGATGTGTTTGGGCGCAATATACTGGGCCCGGCCAAAGCTGATTTATTATGCGAATAACCGTATAGATGCTGCTGACATTGGGTTTGATGACTCGATGATTTACGAAGAAATGGCAAAGGATATGGGTGAACGCAAAATCCCTATCATTGCGTTGGGCAGAGATGAAGCATTAAAAGTTTTTGAAGCCTGGAAAAACAAATCCGATAAAATTGATTATTAATGCAGGTCTGCATTTTTTGTTTGAATATTGATCAGGAAATCAAACAAATTAGTCTCGGTATTAATTCCCAATTTTTTTCGAAGCCGGTAACGGCTTATTTCTACACCACGTACAGAAATATTCAGTAGTTGTGCTATTTCTTTAGTAGATAAATTCATTCGCAAATATGTACACAACTTAAGTTCATTTGCTGTCATACCCGGGTATTCATCTTTTAACTTAACAATAAAATCACTATGCACCTTATCAAAATCGACCCGCCTGACGAAGAGATCAAGGCGCTTTACAACCGCTGGGCCGAGGTGGGCTTTGATGAAGAGCAGAAAGAGCAGCTCGAGATGATGAAGG
>JAYWEL010000086.1:0-2145 GCA_043779285.1 Chitinophagaceae bacterium
CTTCCAGAGTAGAGCCTTGTGGACTCAATCAATTGTATTCGATGCGATATGGTACAGTGCCGATTGTAAGAAAAACAGGTGGGCTGAAAGATACCGTTATCGATTTTGAAGATTTGGATGGTTATGGTATTTGTTTCAGTAAAACAAATACCGGAGACATTACCCATGCCATAAGCAGATCGTTGAAACTGTATGAAGACAAAGCCAAATTCAATAAAGTAAGGGAAAAAATGATGAACCTCGATTATAGTTGGGGACAAAGTGTAAAGAGCTATGATGATGTTTATCGTTCATTATTCATATCTTAAAGAACTAATAATATTTTTAGAGATATGTCAAAAGAAATTGTAGCAGTCATATTAGGAGGTGGAGCAGGCAGCAGACTTTATCCGTTAACCGCAACCCGTTCAAAACCAGCGGTACCTATTGGAGGTAAATACCGATTGGTTGATATTCCGATTTCAAATTGCCTCAATTCAAATATCTCCAGGATGTTTGTTTTAACACAGTTCAATTCAGCATCCTTAAACAGGCATATTAAAAACACCTATCATTTTAGTGTTTTCAGTTCTGCTTTTGTAGATATCCTGGCTGCGGAGCAAACACCGGATAGTCCAACCTGGTTTGAAGGAACGGCTGATGCTGTAAGGCAAGTGCTTCGGCATATAGAGCCATTTGACAGTGAATATATTTTGATCTTATCTGGTGATCAGTTATATCAAATGGACTTTAATAAAATGCTGGATAACCATAAAAAATCCGGCGCGGATATTTCTATTGGAACAATACCTGTAAATGCTAAAGATGCCACTGAGTTTGGTATCATGAAAAAAGACGATGAAGGATTTATCCGTTCATTTATTGAAAAACCGGATGCAGTATTGTTGAATGATTGGGTTAGTGAAACAGGGGAGGAGATGAAAAAGATAGGGAGAAATTATTTGGCCTCCATGGGTATTTATATTTTCAACAGAAAATTACTTTTTGATTTATTAAGGAATGAAAAACCGGAAGCAACAGATTTTGGCAAAGAAATTATTCCAGAATCTATTGAAAAAAGAAAAGTATTAAGTTATCAATATGATGGTTATTGGACTGATATCGGAAATATCCATTCCTTCTTTGAAGCCAATCTGGGTTTAGCAAAAGAGATTCCGGATTTTAATTTATTTGATAATGCACATGCCATTTTTACCAGGCCCCGCATGTTGCCACCGGCAAAAATTAGTGGTACTACATTTATCAATTCCATTATTTCTGAAGGATCCATTATACATGCTGATAAAATTTCAAATAGTGTAATTGGTATTCGTTCCAGGATAGGTCATGAAACGAATATCAGCAACAGTTATATTATAGGAAACGATTATTACGAAACCCTGGAAGAAATCATTCAATCTCAAAAAGACGGATTCCCTTTGTTGGGAATAGGTAGTCGTTGCAGTATTCATAATGCTATTATTGATAAGGATGTAAGAATTGGAAATGATGTAAGCATTCGTGGAGGAGCAGACAAGCCAAATGCTGAAGAAAAATTATATAGTATTAAGGATGGAATAATTGTTATAAAGAAAGGGTCCATACTGCCGGATGGATTTCACATTTGATAATATAAAGTTTTACATATTCCTAAAAACCAATTGTGTACTTTTTACATAATCTTCATATCTTCCTTTTTCTAAAAAACGAAAAAAGATATGCAAGAGACCGATCTTTCAGTATCAGTTAATTCAACATCCATAACTTCAAAACCCAAGTTGAATTTTTGGGAACTCTGGAATATGAGTTTCGGTTTTTTAGGAATCCAATTTGGTTTTGCATTACAGAATGCGAATGTCAGCCGCATATTTCAAACCTTGGGAGCAGAAATAGATAGTATCGCCATTTTATGGATTGCAGCACCCGTCACCGGACTTTTGGTTCAGCCAATTATCGGTTATTTAAGTGACCGTACATGGCATCCATTCTGGGGTAGAAGAAGACCTTTCTTTTTTGCAGGTGCAATACTTTCATCCATAGCATTGATATTGATGCCAAACGCTGGCGTATTGTGGATGGCTGCCGGTTTACTTTGGATTTTGGATGCATCTATTAATATTTCCATGGAACCGTTCCGGGCTTTTGTTGGCGATAAATTGCCATCTA
>JAYWEL010000087.1:0-5108 GCA_043779285.1 Chitinophagaceae bacterium
GGGGGGGTTGCGCACCCCCCCCCCGGCGGGCCGCCCTGGTTGGTGGGGACAATTTTAATGCACCCTTATTTTCAAAGCCTATTCAATTACCGATATATGAACTGTCTTTTTATTGCTGCTACTATTGCCGAAATAAAACCATTTATAAATTATTGCAGAATAAATAATGAAAAGATTCCTGCCAATTTTGAAATTGATTTTTTAATAACCGGGGTTGGCATGTTGCAGACAACTTATTCGCTTACCCGACATTTTTACATTAAAAAACCAGACCTGGTCATTCAGGCAGGTGTTGCCGGATGTTTCGATAAAAAACAAGAATTAACCAAAACTTGGATCGTGAAAAAGGATTTAATGGCCGATTTGGGAGTTGATGAAAAAGAGGGCTATTCAGATGTTTTTGATTTGAAATTAATAAAACCGAATAATCCTCCATTTTCGAAAAAATGGCTTTTCAACCCGTATCATCATCTTATCGATTCTTTTCAGATACCATCCGTTTCGGCCATTTCTGTGAATGAAATAACTACGTCAAAAAAAAGAATAGCTGTTCTGAAAGTAAAATATGACCCTTTATTGGAAAGTATGGAAGGAGCCGCCTTACATTATACCTGCTTAAAAGAAAATATTCCATTTATTCAAATCCGAAGTACATCAAATTATATTGGTGAACGGAATAAATTGAAATGGAAATTAAAAGAAGCCCTAAAAAACCTGAACCTGGAACTGATCCAGTTCGTTGAATTAAATAGTTAACGATCTTTACTTTCAAAAAATAAAAAATTGAGACTCAGCATTGGATTCAGCCCTTGCCCGAACGATACGTTTATTTTTGATGCGTTGATTAATCAAAAAATAAATACCGGCGAATTTAGTTTCGACTTGGTTATGGCCGAAGTGGAAACCCTTAATACTTGGGCATTGGAAGGCAAACTGGATATTACTAAATTAAGTTTGCCTGCATATTTCAGATCGATGAATCATTATCATTTATTAAAATCAGGCAGCGCATTGGGTAAATCGGTTGGCCCGCTGTTGATTGCTAATCAAGAAATAAGCTTGGAACAATTTACCTTTCAAAAAACAACGGTTGCAGTACCCGGTTTAAATACTACGGCTAATCTGTTATTAGATTTTGCTTTGCCGGGAATTGAGCATAAAATTTTTCTGCGTTATGATGAAATTGAAAATTATCTGTTAACAGAAAGTTTAAATCCAAAATTCGGTGTGCTCATTCACGAAAACCGTTTCACCTATCAGCAAAAAGGATTTTTTAAAGTGCTTGACCTGGGCGATTATTGGGAAACAAAAATGAATGTGCCCATTCCACTTGGAAGTATTGCAATCAAAAAATCAATACCTGTTCAAGTTGCCGAAAGGATTGAAACGCTTATTCAAAACAGTCTTCAATATGCCTGGCAACATTATCCTTACCTGTCTAAATTTGTAAAAGAAAATTCACAAGAAATGGAAGAGGATATCATGCGTAAACACATTCAACTTTATGTAAATGAATATAGTATGGATATAGGCGATCAGGGTAGAATTGCCATTGATAAACTTTATGCTACATTTCAAAAAAACAGTTTAAATAATAAACCCGATAGTTCATCCTCCCTATTCAGCAATTCGTAATTTTTAAAAATGATTTTCTATAATTAGAATTTCAATGACGGATTCAATTTTGGGATCAACTATCGTTTTGGCTCGAAACTGAATAATTTCATTAACCCAAGGTTTGAAAATAACTGATAGTATTTGACTACTCTTTTAAGCCAAATCTTTTAAAAACAAATGATACAATTTTTTAGAAATCAGATTTTCATTCTTTTTTGTTTCAAATTCACTAACCCAGCGGATTCCTTTAATAGCATTGGTCAGAAAAACCTCATCGGCTTCCATAAGCTCCATCCGGGTTAATGGTTTTTCATAAAAACGGATTCCTGTTTCCTTAAATTTATTGAGCAGGAATTTTCGCACTACCCCATCTATACATCCTTCAGACAATGAAGGAGTATAAATTACTTCATCCTTAATCCAAAAAACATTGGCTATTGAGGACTCTACTATACGCTCCTGATTATTCAATAACAACGCATCATCTTTTAGCCCTTCTTTTGCAAAAATAGACGCCATTACATAGGGCAAATAATTAGCCGATTTTAAATTTGAAAATTTGTCCATACTTATCCGTGCATCGGGATAAATACAGATATTTAAACCGGTTTCATTGTATAGATATACATCTTCTTCCAATCCAGTTGCTTCAATCAAATAATGAAAATGAATAGACTCATTTTCATTATTACTTTTATTTCTGTAAAAACTTAAACGTAACCTGCCAGAATTGTTGCATAAATTATTCAGGCATAATTCCACGATTTTCATTTTTATTTCATTAAAAATGGAAACAGTCATATCTCCAAAGCCTAGCAGTTTGAAGCTATTAATGATCCTTTCCTCATGCAATTTCTCGAACAAGATCATTCCATTTCTTATTCGCATAGTTTCAAAAAATCCGTCACCATATCTGAAACTCCTGTTATTGTAATGAAATACAGGTTCTTCCGAATCTAGAAATTCTCCATTTAAAACAATCTTTGTCATCGTTAAAAATAAAAAAAAGTGCCATGATATTACCATGGCACTTAATGATTATATAAGTTTTCTTTATTGTGGTTGTTCTAATATTCCGGCTTTAACCGCAAACATCACCAAACCAGCCATTGACTTGGTGCCGGTTTTTGTTTTAAGCTTATCCCTGATTGCCTCAACAGTCCGAGGGCTTAAATCCACCATATCGGCTATTTCCTTGGTGCTTTTTTCTTCACACATTAATTTCAAAATATTGACTTCCTTTTCAGATAAGTTTACGTCATGCTGCACAGAAGGCTCTTCAAAACGCTTGTTACGAAGACCACTTAAGAGAGCTTTATTGGTTAGTTCGTTAAAATAAAACTCCTGTTCATAGCATGTTTTAATTGCCTGGTAAATAGATTCGGAATCCGAGTCTTTGGTTAAATAACTATTTGCACCAATTTCCATCATCTTTGATATCATCGAGTGGTCATTATGCATGGATAACATAATTACCTTAATTTCCGGATACAGCCTTTTTACTTCCGGAAGAGTTGTCAATCCATCCATGATGGGCATTTGAATATCCAGTAACAATACATCCGGTTGAATATGCTTTAAAAGATTCAACAACTGCATCCCATTTTCTGCTTCTCCAATCATCTGAATGTTTTTTCGGCTAGATAAAGAGGTTTTAACTCCTGTACGGAATAAGGCGTGATCGTCGGCAATGACTACTTTAATCATGTTATTATTTTCAATGTTTTTCATAGTTAGAATTTTAATGGTTTTGATTAGGATGATATTGGATATATATTCTACTATGCAAAATGACAACTAATTGTTGATTATTCTATAGTAAAACTACCCTTTTTATATGTGTAGGAAAGTACTGTTATACGTACCTGATTAGGTATACCTACGAATAAGTACCGTAACCTTTCTTAGGTATTCAGCGAAATGAAATGGCCAAAATGAGTAATTACTGCTTACAAAAAACAGGGCACTAATGCGATTGATTCGCTAAAAGAACATGCCTATCTTTATATTAGAAAGTTGATCAAAAAAACATCCAAGTCCAATTTATCCTTTGATATAGTAAACCGTTTCCTGAATCTATGTAATAACCATGTAGTTTGATTGATCTCCTTTTTGCAAAGCCTCGTTTTAATATATCCATATCCTAAAGAACTGAAGAAGATCTCCAATCCTTGAAAAGCACTAAATAATAAAACATTTAAAGATCACTGTTGTGGTCTTTTTTTTTATTATCCCTGATCTATTTAAAAAGAATTTGAATTTATTCCAGCAACTTGTTACGCATGGCATACATAACCAGGCCGGCAATGGTTTTTGAACCAACTTTTTGTTTCATGTTCTGCCTGATTGTTTCGATTGTACGTGGGCTCAGAAAAACTTCTTTCGAGATATCTTCAGTCGTTTTATCTTCCGCAATCAGCTTTAATATTTTAATTTCTTTTTCAGAAAATTTTACCGGGTTGGGATAAAATGACCGGGCAGCTTTTTTATGCTGCAGTTTCATCAGCACTGCTTTATTTACAAGGTCATTGAAATAAAACTCATCATTCATACAAGTAAGTATAGCCTGGTATATTTCTTCCGGATCGGTGGTTTTAGTCAGATATGCATTAGCTCCCATTTCCATCATCTTGGTAATCATCTCCTGGTCATCATACATGGTCAATACGATAATCTTTACATTTTCATGTTCCTTTTTGATGAAATTTATGGCATTGATTCCATCCATTTCTGGCATCCTGATATCCATCAGCAAAATATCTGGCTCTTTTATCTTAAGTTTATGCAATACCTCTTTTCCATCTTCAGCTTCCCAAAGGATGTTTAAAAATTCCTTATCCTTTAAAGCCATTTTAATTCCATCTCTGAAAATTTTATGATCGTCGGCGATGGCTAGTTTTATTTGATCTAAACGCATTAATTATTGGGGTTGGTAATTCAATATAAAGGCTTTTCTATAGTAAACGAAATTAAAGTTTTTTTTATCAAGTAATTCATTGATTATAAAGTTTTTATTAATCTGGATTTTTATACAATTTCAATGCATTAAATGACTGATTTTTAAGCCCTGCCTTGAAAGGCAGGGCAATGGATGGTATGCCAATAGATTGCAGCACATCAATTGCACCGCTCTTTAGAGCGGTGATTCAGTAAAAATATTCCTGGCTTTAGCCAAATAGATTTATTATGCTAATATCCAGTTTAGATTTTTATAAAGACTCTGCTTAGAATGGACGGGATATGAATGAAAGAGATTATACCGCTTATAAACAGTAAATCAAGATGGTATTATATTTCTAACTCTATGCCTATTCTTACAAAAATTATTTTAATTTAGCAGCTTCAAAGTTCTTCCAATAAAACAGCCGCATTATTCATTCGCTACAATAAATAATACCGCTTATAAACAGTAAATAGTCCAATGCGCTTTTCTGCGGTATAATACCATCTAAGATTTACACATAGTCCCTGCCCGTTCGGTCAGGCGGGCG
>JAYWEL010000088.1:0-2140 GCA_043779285.1 Chitinophagaceae bacterium
GAAAGGGATTATAATAAAGCATTAGCAGAATCAGGAAATAACGACCGGGAAGAAAAACTATCAGAATTGATTATTCGAAGAGAATTTCAAAAAGTTCTAACGAGAAAATATTTTTCGGAGAATAAATAAATTGGTTATTGGTTATTGGTTATTAGTTATTAGAAGTTACATCCTAATTTATTTTTATTTTACGAATTACACTAGTCTTTTTCTCAAAAATATATTTCATAAATAACTCCGGCATAAAATGCCGGAGTTATGAAAACAAATCGATCGGACTTTATCCCTGAACAATAATGATTCATGGCTAAAGCCCCATTTTATCTGTCGTCATTCCCCGGCATAAATGCCGGGGTTAATAAAATAAATTGAATTATATTTTTGAGATGGCTCTAACAACAGTCAACTAACAACTAACCAATAACGAATATTATCGAACCAGTTTCCAAGTCAGGAACAATTCATATTTTTACCCAATGAAAACAGGCATTGTTGTTTTTCCCGGGTCCAATTGCGACGAAGATATCTTCTATGTAACTAGTAAAATTTTAAGGCAGAATGTTGTAAAACTTTGGCATAAGGATCACGACCTGCAGGGATGTGATTTCATAATTCTTCCCGGTGGTTTTTCATATGGGGACTACCTTCGTTCAGGTGCGATTGCCAGGTTCTCTCCAATAATGAAGGAAATTATTTCTTTTGCTGCCAACGGAGGAATTGTCTTCGGTATTTGTAATGGCTTCCAGATTTTATGCGAGGCAGGCCTCCTTCCCGGAGCATTATTACACAACGTACACCATCAGTTTGTATGCAGGAATGTTTTTATCAGGGCAGAGAATAACGATTCAATAATTACTGCATCAATACAAAAAGGAAAACCTTTGAAAGTTCCGATTGCTCATGGAGAAGGGAATTTTTATGCGGAGGAATCTGTCATGAAAAAAATTAATGACAATGGACAAATACTTTTTCGCTATTGTGATGAAAATGGTGTTGTGAATCCTCATGCTAATCCAAATGGAACTACGGATAATATTGCAGGTATCTGTAATGAAACTAAAAATGTATTCGGTATGATGCCGCATCCCGAACGAGCTTCTGACACAGTACTTGGAAATACGGATGGACGGATAATTTTAGAATCTTTTTATAAAATGGTTAATGCTTAATTTTAAAAAAGTTACTGAATAATAATTTTCTGAACTTCAGATTTATTTACGGAATTTATTCTTAGATAATACATACCAGCCGAATATGCAGATAAGTCTAAATCAATATTGAAAGTATTTGAAGCATCGATTCTTTGAATTGCTTTGCCGGTTAAGTTTAATATTTCAATTTCAACATTATTCATAGCGACCGGGAATGTAATCGATATTTTTCCAGATGTTGGATTTGGATATACAGCAAATAATTTATTTACCGGACTATCATCAATGCCTGTGATAAGATCTACAAAAAGACAATCACTGTTACTGCATCCGGTTGGATCGGTTACCGTAACACAATATGTACCCGGTGATGTAATTGTTATTGTTTGTGTTGTAGCTGTTGTTGACCATGAATAAAATGGGAAACCATGGCCTGCATCAAGAATGTATGATAATCCCATTACCATCGTATCATTGCCTAAACTAATTGCCGGTGGAGAAAGAATATTAGCTGTTGCTGCAACCATATTGCTTGAGCACGTACCATTATTCGCCTGAGCGTAATAAGTTGTAGTAACGGAAATAGAAGGCGAAGTAAACGTGGAGCCAAATCCTACCTGGTTTCCACCACTCATTGCATCAAACCATAAAACCTGGCTGGCTGAATTCGCCTCCAACATAACAGAACCCGGACCACAACTATTTGCAGAAGTAGTAACAGGATCAGCAGGAAAAGTATTGATTGTTGCTATTGTAGCAATCCTGTTACTTAAACAACCATTGTCGGCTTGCGCATAATATGTTGTTGTAATCGAAAGATGCGGAGTAATAAAACTTAGGCCAGTTCCCACCTGTGATCCGCCATTCGGTGAATCGAACCATACAACATTATAAGGTGACATTGCAGAAAGAGTAACATCGCCAGGGCCACATCTGTTTGCAGATATAGTTCCAGGATCAGCAGCAGCAGTATTTACTTCAGCAGTTAC
>JAYWEL010000089.1:0-5098 GCA_043779285.1 Chitinophagaceae bacterium
TAAATTTTTGTCCTCTTCCCACCAAGCCCTTATCGTACTCATGTCATGTGTTGAAGGAGTAACAACTGATAAGTATGAAGCGTCTTTCGGATGAAAAAATTCTGTTTGTGGGTTCTTAGGCATTCGTTGAATCTCCAGGCTCAATAATCCTAAATCCTTCATTACTTCAGGAACACAATGTGGTACCATACCTAAGTCTTCGCCACATATAAGCATATTAGTTGCACGTTTCAGATAAGGCAATTTATGCATGGCTTCTTTTTTCCAAAATGCATCCTGACGCCGGTAGAAATAGTCATTGTATAGATCCAGCAAATTATTTTTAACTGCATTGTCCAATTGATTAAAAGAAGACGTCTTAACGATAGATATCCGGAAATGAAAATGTTGTTCGTCGTTAACGGACTCTTCAAATAAAATGACATTTGAAATGATCGTAAAAAGTCCAGATTTTATTAGTTCATTTTCTGCTGATGTTTTCAGCAAAGCAAAATATTCTTCTACCATTAATTGTGAAGAAAAGCAGGGCTTTAGTTTCAGTTTGCCAGATGATTCAATAGTAAGGAAAGTTGATTTTACTTTTTCACTTAAGGTTCCGAAAATTTCTTTTAATATCGATTCTGTAATAAAGGGTTTGCAATATCGGTCAAAGTCTATTTCGATTCCTTTATATGCAAATTCCGTTGTGCTGATTGGCATTGCCGGATAAAACCTACCTAATATACCCTGAACAGCATCGACAGGAATGCTCCATATTCTGAAAAATCCCAAAATATGATCGATTCGAAAAGTATCGAAATAAGAAGACATTTGTTCGAAACGTTTACGCCACCAGCTAAAGTCATCTTCCTGCATTTTTTTCCAGTTATATGTAGGAAAACCCCAGTTCTGACCAATTTCAGTAAAGTCATCCGGTGGTGCACCGGCTTGCTGATTCATGTTGTACAATTCCGGTTCAACCCATGCATCGCAACCAAACCGATAAATTCCAATTGGAATATCTCCTTTTAAAATAATTCCGTTTTTATGTGCATACGATGAAGCTTCTAAAAGCTGCAAATGCAAATAATATTGAATAAAATAATGAAATGCTATTTCCGTATAATTTTTTGATGCTGGTGAAATTAATTTTGAAATTTTAGATTTTTTATAAACCGCATGCGTTTTCCACGATTCGAAATGGGACGTTTTGTACTTATCTCTCAAAAAACAAAAAGCTGCATATGATTCCAACCAATGGCTGTTCTTTTTAAAGAATGAAATGAATTCATGACTGTTTAAGCAATCATGCCCCATTAATTTATACAACCCGGTTAATACTTCCGTTTTTAATTGTACTACCTGTTCATAGTCAACAACTGTTTTTTCATTTAACTGTTTCTTTTTCTTTTTAAAATTATTCAGCAGCGTTTTATGCTTTTTCCCTGCGACCTTATCCAAATTCATATATACCGGATTCAAAGCGAAAGCAGAAATAGCTGAATATGGATATGAGTCGACCCAGGTATTTGTAGCCGTTGTATCATTTACGGGAAGAATCTGTATTAAATTCAAACCTGTTTTTTTTGCCCAGTCAACCAATAGTTTTATATCCTGAAACTCTCCTATTCCAAGGCTTTTTTTCGAACGTAAACTGAATACTGGAATGGAGACTCCGGTTCCTTTCCATATTGAATTTGGCAAACGTGCAAATCCATCATTTACAATAACTGTTTTGTTTTTATCAAAATCCAGGTTGATTTCCCGATTCTCCCCGGATTCAAAATGGAGAAAATTTTGATCTTGAATATAATAAACCCCGTACTTGTAATGAATGATATTTTTTTCTTCAGAAAAATCAAGATCAACTGTCCACCAATCATTTTTTTTCGATAATAAAACCGGCTTTTTAGTATCCCAGTTACGAAGACTTTTACAATCACCTAATAAGCAGATAATTTCTCCTTGTTTTAATAAAGCTGCTTTTATTTGAAAACGATGAGTGAATTGCCTGACAGACGGGTTTTTAAATATCGTGTTATACTTTTTAAGTAAAACTTTTTGAAAAGGAGTAGTATAAAAAGCATTTTCAAATGATCCGGCATCATTCCAACAATCTATAACCTGTATAAGTTTGGTGCTAAACTCTTTGAAATTAATTCGTCGATTCGTTTCTCCACCCCAAATCACTTCGTTCTCATTTGTTTTCAGAAAATAACTATAATGTATTGATTTGGTAATTGAATTGTTTAATTCAATTTTAGCAATCCACGTATCTTCACTTACATAACTTAAGGGTAAAGCTTTTGCTTCTTTGTTATTTCCGAGTTCATCACAATTTCCAGTAATAAACAGGTTTTCTCCAAACTTGGTTTTAATCCTTACTCTGAATTCAATGACCATCATCTTAAATCAATGTTTGCGTTTATTTCCAAGAATGTGTTTATAAGACACAATACTTGATACGAAAATAATAAAAAAGATTAAGTAATGATGATAATTAAATACCTTAGAATTTGAATGTTAAATTTGGCTACCCTTATCAGTAAACTATATCAAATTGAAGTTAATGGAATTGGATAAAAAATCGGCGACTAATGTTTGGAGTAAAGTTTTCCTTTTCAGTTTAGGAATTAGTTTAGCCAGTGCTTTTGCTATGAAATGGATAGAATCAGATTTTATTTTAAAGGGGAATTTGTTTACTATTCTTGGGCTAGAATTCTCATATACTAAATCCGAAATACAATTCCTGGTTTCAAACCTCGATGAACGGGTGCATACTTTATTGGTCAATCATTTGATATATGATTTTGCTTTTATGGCGGGCATCTATCCCTTGATTGCCAGTTTATGCATGTTATCAAGAAAGAAAGTTTCAGGTAAAGCAATGAAAGGATTGTTATTGTTTTTTGCGCTGATACAATCTATTGCCTGGGTTGCAGACATTTTAGAAAATTGGTACTTACTAACTTGGATCAGGGAACGAAATGTGAATGAATTGTATTTTCAATTTCACTATATCGTTTGGACAAAATGGATGATAGCTATTAGTGGAATACTGATTTTCATTGTTTCTCTGTTCTTTAGGGGTAAAAAAATTAATATCTGATCTGGTTAACTTTATTCAGTTTGGTTAAAATAATTGAAAGTCTTTCTTTGTAAGCCACATCAAAACCAATAATCCCCTCTCCTGGATTTCCATTTTTTAACTGGTTCAACTCATTCAACATTTTATCAATTTTAATATCATCTTTTACGGGCAGAATTTTTGCTTTCTTTTCTAAAATAGAAATATTGCCGGTAAAATAATCGCTTTGAATCTGGATGAAGTCATTGGTGAATTTTTTATACGTATCAACTAATTCAAGCATGGTATAGATATTTATCGTCAGGGATTTTACTTCAGCAGATTCATTTTTAGCTTTGAAGTTGAAATCAGCTAAAGCTGACTTATTATATTCAAACATGGCATTGATCTGTTCTCCCAATGAATTTTTAAAATCGACAGACTTCTCGATATCCTGTTTTAATATGGCGAGGGCCTCAATAAAGTCTTTGTATTGAATAGTATGTTGGTAAAGAGTATTTTCAAATCGTCGGTTCAGTTCATTCAATTCATTATAAAAATCAATATAAGGCATTAGTGATTTTGTGATCTTTTGTAAAGTTTCTTTGTTGATTGGATTTGATCCTTCAATAATCATATCATCACTTTTCTTTAGTCCACTTTTAGCTTTAAATATTGTAAAAGAAGATATGACAGATAAGGCATTGGAAATAATTTGCAGAGGTGGAAAAGATACTACACTTTTCAATCCATCAACCAAAGTGCCTACCGTACTGGTAAGCCTTGCTTTTTCAGGCTTCTCAATAGTTGTCAGGTTTGCAATATTTTCTTCAACTGATTTTATGATTACATCCAATAGCTGAAAACCTAATGCATCGCTGGATGGATTGTTTATATCGGCAACTTTTTTGGTAAAAATATTCTGGTTTCGGGCGGTAAGAATTTGCAATGATCCATTATGCAATTCCTGTATCATATCTACACCTCTGATAATTAATTGATAATTTTTATTGTATTGCGACTTTTCAGTCTGTTCACTTTTAATTTTTAAATTAAGAACAAGGTCTTTGATTGAAGATATTTCTTTCCCAAAGTCATTGGATAATAAGTTTACCGAATCTGAAATATTTTGAGCAAATATTGCTGTATTGTAAGTCAATAAAAATAAAAGACAATAACCAGTTTTTAAGAAGTAACTCATCTTTAAAGAAAAAAATAATAGGTTATAAAAAATTATTTAGTTCAAATCTGAATCTTAATCTTTTAAAAGAATTTATAGCGTGGGGATTAAAATATGTTTTTATAAATCTACTATTTTTTGAGATAATAAATAAATTTAATATACAGCCTGGTTAATCACATTTTTGAAGTATCGTTTTAATATCAAATTTTACATTTTCCGGTTTAAAATGATCAATGGATGCCATCATGAAAGGAAACTCAATAGCTTGAGTTGTTAAGCATCCCGGACCTAGTTTAAGATGTTTTAAATTTATGGATGTTTGATCTGTATCTGGTAAAACAGATTCAATTTGAATTTTATTTCCACCTGTATTTATGGTTCCAAGGTATGCGGCAATAACCCATTTTTTTGAAAAATCTACTTTGGGTTTGTCCGGAGCAAAACCTATATCCTTCCAGGTTTGTTCCCAAAGCACATCAAATTCCAATTGCGTTTTTACCAAAACCTGTTTAGGTTCATAAATTGCACATTGTGTTTCAGAAATCAATATTTCCCATGTTTGAGTATCTGACATTTTATTTTCGGAGTTATTTGAGTTACCGGTTGATGAACATGCTGAAAATTGAAGAGTTACAATTGCCAGCATCAGGATATTTAAAAATTGCATAGTTGGTTTTTTATAGTTAAAAGTAAATGGCTGTAATTAAAACACTTTTGAAATTTAATTGTTTACAGGTATGAGTAATAATCGACAAAAAATCCATAAAATTCAAAAAAGAGGCTGTCTTAAAACAAAATTTTAGGGCAGCCTCTTTTTTTATGTAGTGCCGTATAGTACCAAAATTTTTGTGTGTTTTATGGAGTACTAT
>JAYWEL010000090.1:0-2138 GCA_043779285.1 Chitinophagaceae bacterium
CTTTGATCTACTTCCGGATTTTTTTCTGGTGGTTGATCTGGTTCTGTGTTTTTGTTTTCTTCCATAATTTATTTTGGCTAAAGCCAATTTATTTTTATCATTTTTAATCCACAGGCTGAAGCCTGTGGCAATTCAGAAGTAGTAAAGAGCAACATTAAAAACTCCCATAAATAATGAGACACCTGCCCCCGTCCGTACCGGCACGGACGGATGTCCGATCAGGCGGGCATTTTTTACGTGGGGTATGAGTGTGAGCATGTACTTCCATAAATTAAATTCAGATTTATCTACAATTATATGATCGCCTATTCTTTTTTCCTGGTAAACTCTGTCAACGGATCACCAAATGGTTTTGTGCTAATGCGATCAATTTCTCCTTTTTCGTTGATCTGAAAGTTCAATTTGAAATCCGGTACATCTTTCCCTTTTTCATTGGTAGCAAACTGGTTGTAATGAAAATGATCCAGTATCGAACGCTGGCTTCGGAAAAGAAAAACCAGTTTATTATTTTCAAGCACAATTTTTATATCTCCATATGCTGAATGAGTATATGTACCGGTATACTCCGTTAATGAATGTGAAGGCACCGTATTTTTTACCTGCGTTGCTTTTAATGAATCTTCTGTTTTCTTTGTTTGTGCCAAAGCGTCTTTATAGTCTTTCATGTGCCGTTCATTCCAGTTGGTCAATGGCAGGTTCATCATCCGGTCAAACACAGCTAGGGGAATAAAATTTGACAAAGGCCGTCCATGATTTGCATTCACGGCTACAAATATGCCAATACTGTCTTTAAGAAATAAGCTAACAAAAGAATAGAATCCATCAATAGAACCACTGTGGCTTGTTACTTTATGTCCTTTATAGGAATAAATATTACGACCCATACAATAGATTGCATTGGAGAGTTCGTCATACTTTCCTTCCTTGTCAGAAATATTATTGGGAATCATTGTTTCTGAAATAGCTTTTCCCGCAATGGTTTGCTGGCCTTTGAATTTGCCTGCATTCAATTGTGCTATCATCCAATTACCCATATCATTTGCGGTAGATTTTATAGTGCCTGCTGGCCCCAGTGCCACGCATTGAGCTTCGTATTTTTTTGGTAAAAGTTTTTTTGTACTGTCTGGAAGAAAATAGGCTATCGAATAATTGCTATATTGTTTTACTTCCTCGTTGGTAAAACAACTTGCATTCATTTGTAGTGGTTGAAATATTTTTTCCCTCACCAGCGTTTCCCAACTCTTGCCTGTTATTTCTTCCATAGCAGCTCCGCTGGCAACAAACATCATATTATTATAAATATATCCTTCACGGAAACCCAACTGCGGTTTCATGTAACTGATCTTTGTAACCATTTCTTTTCTAGTGAAGGATGCATTTACCCAAATGCCATCATATCGTGGCAAACCGGTCCGGTGGCTGAGCATATCACGAATTGTTGCTTTCGCATTCAATTCATCCGTACTGAAATTAATGGCGGGCAAATAATTTTTTACTGGTTTATCCAAACTCAGTTTTCCCTCATGATGAAGAACTGCAGCAAGGGTTGCTGTAAATAATTTGGTATTAGAAGCAATCGGAAAAAGTGTATTGGTTTCCACAGGCAGGTTTTTCTCCAAATCACGGAACCCATATCCTTTCGAATAAATAAGTTGGTCTTTATAAACAATACTCATCGTTAGCCCCGGCACATTCCATTCTTTCATCGTACTGTCAATATACTTGTCAATTGCCGGAAATTTTGAAGCAAATGGATTTGTCTGGGAAAAAACAAAGGATCCGAAAATGTTCACAATGGCGAGCAGGATAAATTTTTTCATACTTGTTTTTAGTTTTTGTTTGTTGAGGCTTTATTTAAAGCTATTTGCTAAAAGCAAACAGATTCTTACTTATTTCAGTTGATATTCTTTTTGAAAAAATGCAATCATGTTTATGGCTTTTTCATTCAATAATTTTAACCGCCCTATTATCATAAAATTGCTGCCATTAAGTTGATTAACCCAGATTACGCAATAGAGCTATAAATCGTTGATAATCAAACCAAAGTGGCATATATTTTCTAATGCGTAGCATTAGAGATTTTTTATGGTTAAATTCAATATAAGCTAATGCAGATAAGGAATACAAGAGATTATGAA
>JAYWEL010000091.1:0-26837 GCA_043779285.1 Chitinophagaceae bacterium
CCCGCCTGACCGGACGGGCAGGGACTATGTGTAAATCTTAGATGGTATTATACCGCAGAAAAGCGCATTGGACTATTTACTGTTTATAAGCGGTATTACATCGATGATCGTAAGTTGTTCGGGTGATTGCTTTAGTAATTGTTGAAGGGATTCTAATGCAATACACTTTTGTATGCTATGTTCCGGCATGTTCACAATTTTTATTTGTTATCCAATCTCTTATTTTTAAAGAACTATCTACTTTGCATTTCATTCGGAAATAAATAATAAAAGCAGAAATAAAAGTCAGTAAGCCAATGAAAATAATGGCTGCATTGATGCTTATTAAATCGGCAATTATCCCCGTAAGTATTGCACCAATTGCATAACCTAAATCTCTCCACAATCTAAAAATTCCAATACTCTTTGCTCGGTCCTGCGGATTTGTGTTTTCTGCTACTGTTGCAAGGAACGTAGGATATACCATGGCAGTACCCCATCCCAAAATGGAAGACAGTATTACAAAATGAGTCATAGTATTTGCCCAAACAAAAACAAGTAAAGCAATGGCTTGTAAAAACATGCCTATATATAGCATATCCTTTTTGCAAAACTGATCAGCCATTTTTCCAGTAAACAATTGGCCGAGGCCCCAAACGGCGGGATATATTGCAGTAACGATTCCGATCTCGGCAATGGTAAATCCTTTTGTGGCCAGCAGGATGGGAAAAATACCCCAGACCATCCCATCGTTCAGGTTATTAACTAATCCTGCCTGTGTTACCGATCCCAGGTTTTTATCTTTCCAGGTGGTGTCCCAAAATATATTTTTCAATCTTGGAATGGTATTGCTGATTGTTTCTTTTGCTACATGATGTTTGGTGTCTTTAATAAAAAAAACAGATCCAATTAATCCCAAAAAAACCAACCCAATTCCCAAATAAAATGGATAAGGCCTGATGCCGTATTCACTGGCTATCCATCCGGTTAAAAATGCAACGATGGCAACAGCGATGTATCCGGCAAATTCATTTAAGCCCATGGCAAAGCCTCTTTGCTTTTCACCTACCATGTCAATCTTCATTACCACGGTGCTGCTCCACGTTAATCCCTGGTTGATTCCCAGCAATACGTTGGCCGCAATTATCCAACTCCAGGAAGGAGCAAACATCAAAATAAAAGGAATAGGAATGGCAATGATCCAACCCGCTACTAAAAGATTTTTTCTTCCAAATTTATTGGCTAATGCACCGGTATAATAATTGGTCATTGCCTTAACGATTCCAAAAACAATAATGAAAGAAAGAATGGCTGTTTTAGCTGCTATGGCAAATTCCGTTTCGGCAATTTGCGGAAGAATGCTTCTTTCCAAACCCACCATACCGCCAACAAAGGCGTTGATGATAACCAATAATGTAAACTGTTTCCAGTTTTCTTTTAAGCCTAATTTGAGTTGATCATTCATACTGCACAAAGCTGGCAGCTTTAAATGACTAATCTTTTAACATAAGATAAATAATTACCGAAGGCCTCTAATACGACTGAGGCTTACCTGGGTAATGCCTAAGTAAGAGGCAATATATTTAAGCGGCACCTTCATTAAAATATTCGGTGATTCTTTAAGTAAGGCCTTGTATCTTTCTTCTGCAGTATGAAACTGTATGCCTTCAATACGGTTTACGGTTTCTACATAGGCCGCTTCAAATATTTTGCGAAACAATCTTTCAATTTCGGGGAAGCTGTCATAAAGTTTGAACAATTCATTGGCATTAATGGCTACAATTTCTGCATCTTCCAAAATCTGAATAGCTTTTCGGCTTGGCTTACCGGTAAACAAACTTTCTACCCTGGCGATCAGGTTGTTTTCAAATGAAAAACTCTCTGTGACATCAATGCCGTCTTTGTAATAATAAATACGGGCAATTCCTTTATTCATAAAATAAATCGTTTTGCAGGTATGGCCAATGTGTTGCAGGTCTTTATTTTTATCAATCGTAATAATGTTGCTTATTGCCGTTATCGCCTCTTCTGCTTCTTTAGAAAGTGAATTGTATTTTTTGAAGAATTGAAAAATCAATTTCATTTTTATGTAAATGATATGAATGTAAATATACTAATACCATGAAAGCTGATGTGAAAAATGATTTAGAGAAATTAGTAGCGCAACAAAACAATTTTAAAAAAATTTCGCCGAACCATCAGCTTCTCGTCTTTGCAAATAACCAACTTCCTGGAATGGGTTTGCCAGAAAATAACCGGGCAAAAACGTTAACGATGATCTTGTCACGAAGTTTGGAGTCTGTTCTCTTTTTAATGCCCTCATTTTTCAAGGGTTTTTCCGAAAAGGTTTGTATGGCATGCAATACACGATAATCGCTGATGATGGGATGTGTGCGTAGTTTTTTTTGATACGTTTCCGGTGCTCCGTTGGCAATGGCAGTTCCGCAAAGTTTTCCTGAAAATACTGCACTGGCAGCCGGCAGCATTGGCCTTGGAGAAACATACATGAATAAATACTGGGCCTGTGAAAGGCTTGACGAATTCTTTTTCAGAATACTGAGTGCTGATCTCGAAAAAACGATCAACAAAAATCCTGGTTTAATTATACAAAGTATTGTATCGAAGTTATTCAATCGACAAACACAAAAACTTTCATTTGATAACGCACAAAGACACTATGACCTGGGCAACGATTTTTTTATTCGGATGCTCGATAAAAGATTGGTTTACACCTGTGCTTATTGGAAAGATGCGGCAACACTGGATGAAGCACAGGAAAACAAACTTGACCTTGTTTGTCGTAAACTTGGATTGGAACCCGGTATGCATATAGCAGACATTGGCTGTGGTTGGGGCAGTTTTGCAAAATTTGCAGCAGAAAAATATAAGGTGAGGGTAACAGGAGTTACTGTGTCTAAAGAACAAGTGGCATTGGGTAATGAACTTTGTGCCGGCTTACCAGTAGAGATAAAACTGATGGACTACCGAGACCTGACAGGAAAATTTGACCGGATAGCTTCTATTGGATGCATGGAACATGTTGGACAAAAGAATCACCGCAGTTTTATGGATATTGTCAACCGATGCCTTGCAGATGATGGTTTGTTTTTGTTACATACCATTGGCAATGCCATTACCCGTACTCACCCCGACCCCTGGATGTCGAAATATATTTTCCCGAATTATTTAATTCCTTCGGTACAGCAGGTAGCCCGTGCGTTCGAAGGAATATTTGTTTTGCACGACTGGCAAAATATCGGTCCCGATTACGATAAAACCTGTATGGCCTGGTACCATAAATTTATCAATGCGTATGACGATTTAAAACACCGGTATGATGAACGTTTTTACCGAATGTGGAGTTATTATCTGCTCCTGTCCGCTGCCAGCTTTAGAGCAAAACGAAATTTTCTTTGGCAGATAGTGCTTTCTAAAAAACAATGGAATGGCGTATATCAGGCAGTGAGGTGAGAAAGTTTAGAGATGAGTTTTCAATTTGGTTTAATACATACAATATTAAATGCTGATTTTTATCAATAAGATTGCTTTTTCTTAATCAATTCCTTTGATTAAAGTTTTATGTCGTTGATTTCTTTGGCAACAATCTAAAATAATTTTGCACCGGTTGTTGATAGGCTTGGCTGTTTTGGCATCGCTTCTTACCAACAGCATGGGAAAGACGTAAAAAGTTTATACTAAAAATTTATTTTCACCCTAAAGGCAGGAAACGAAGAATGAACAAGATTTTTGTTTTGCCATTGAATGGTATTCTCCATATCAAAGCTCAAAGATGTAGCTTTTCTTCTATTCTTTCCGGACACAATAAATAAGGGTATGCTGCTGAGGGCGGATATACTGGCTGCTATAAAAAAAGCATTTTTGATTCCGTCATTTTTATATTTATCATCGCAAACTGCCCCCACACAAATACCATCATAAACCAAATCGCCCTTTGGTATTATTATCGACGCTGCAATAAAACCTGCTCCGGTTGCCAAAAGCATGGAACCAATTGTTTTCTGCTTTTTCGCTTTGTCAAGATATCCCAGTTCAGTTAAATATCGTTGCGAATTCTTTTGTTGGCAAAATGAACTTGAAGAAATCAAAAACAATAGGCTGCAAATAATGATCTGTTTCATACAAATTGTCGTTTCAATTATTCATGAAAATTACTAACAATAAAGCAGGTTATGGACAATGTTTGCCGAAGTAATGGTCATAGAAGTTTATTATTCCCAACAAACAGTATTTAAATTTATAATTAAACGTTGATGATTAGTGAATCCTTCGCCGAAAACAAATATTTATGATTAATTATTGGGTGGTGGTGGACCCTTTTTGTCGGGTACAAAAAACCCGGCCAATTCTTTGGTCAAGCGTTTGAAATCTTCCAACTGACCGGGTTTGCAGATTTTTTTATTCGGGCAAAATGATCATCATGCGTTTCTTCTATCTGCTTTTGAAAAAATCCAAGACGATTTATAAGTGAATCTTTTATCGCAAGTTTCCCATCAATTAAATTCAAGTATAATTCATTTTTAAAAGTAAAGATATTACCATCCAATGAGCTGATGTTTTTATAACACTTCGTTTTCTACTACCTCATCATCCGGAAAATCATCCGCTACCAATTCGATTCTTCGGGTTATATCCGTTAATAAAGATAAGCGTTCCATGGTATAGGGTATCGTATCCAGACCGGATGCGAATTTCAAAATATAACTGTAAATACTAAAAAGTGTTCCTGCCATAATGCTTGGGCTGTGCAGGTTTTTTGAAGCAATCAACGAAACAGCAATAACCAACAACACCATGACCTCCATATAGCCAAAATTCCAGGCTTCCTTATCTGAAATACGGATATGCCATTTGCGTAATTTATTATAATGATGATGGATGCTTTTTCTATTACCAGTTGAAATAATGTCAACTTGTTTTTCCAGTTCATCGTTCTTGTGTTTATTCAACCGCAACATTTTTTTACCATACAGTTTGCTGATGATAATAACCGGTATTAGGATGGCTATACAAATAGCGACAACCATTTTATCAAAAAAGAAAAGAATAACCAATGATCCAAAAATATTATAAACTGCTTCAATGACAAATACCAGGTCGTGTTCCAAAAAATCGACAAATTCCCTGGCCAGGCTTGAGTGGGCAGAAAGTTTTGATACGTTCCCTTTAGCATACTTTCTGCTTAAAAAATTAATGACCAGGGATGTATATATTGCCGAGTAAGTACGTGTATCAAACATGTGGCGAACAGTACCCAATAAAATATAAGCGAGGTGAACCAGGGTTAAAACAACTACTCCATGATAAGACCCTTTTATTAAATCGTTGATGGCTTCGCCGAAAAAATAAAAACGCAAAAGGCCGGCCAGCATTTCCAGAGAAAACAGCGAATAGGTCAATATCAGTTGATACCTATGTTTCAACATCAGGTTACGCAATATTTGAAACTTTGACATCGTATTGTTCTTTAGATGAATCGTTCATCGATAAAAAAACTCCATTTAAGGAGTGGGTAATAAATAATGGATAGTAAGACCGATTTAAACAAACTGAGTTTAACCGTTGAGGTTGTACTCTCTTTCTGTTACTGAGTTATTTTTTATTCCAATAACCCTTCCGCAACAATTGGCTGCACCACAACAACAATCAAAGGGCTCCATGTGTTCATCCAAAAAACCTGTATAGTTAATGGTTAGTTCTTCTCCTTTCGAAATATTTCTTAAAGCTACTACATTCAGCCCTTCGTAAACACTGTTTGGGTTGCAACTATGATTTTGAGGAGCCCAATTTGCCGGGTTATTATCCCAGAGCAAAAATACCTCTTTACTTAGCGGATATGCATATTTCCTAAAAATTAGCTTTTCTTTTTCATTCCAAAAACGACGCACATAATTACGGGTAACCATGCGTTGAGCCATTTCCTCTCCTTTAAAAATCAGTTCGCCTGCCTGAATATTACGGTTTGCATAAATGCCATAACCTGCAATGGCATTCCCTTTCATCGCATAGTTTTTTTGCTTGCGTTGGTAACGAGCCATGCCTTCATCCAGCATTTTTTTAAGGAAGCCTGCCTGTCCGATACCATCTATTTTTAATATATAATCGGCCGAACCTTCGTATCCATCTGTATAAAAAACCGAGCAAGTAAAATTTATTTCCAGAAAAAAGATTTCGTTTTTATCATTCACCCGGAAATCGAGCCGGGCATAACCTACTCCGGCAAAGCCCTGAAAAATTTTTATTGCGGCTTCTTTTAATTCCTTTTCTAAAGCAGGATTATTGCAGGGAATATTTGCTTCCGGATGAAGTTCGGATGTTTTTAGTGCATAGGTTTTAAATCGAAAACCTTCGGAGAAAACATATTCGATGGGCTTAAAAACGGTGCAGGTTTTTTTGTCATCTGCATTCGCAATCAACATCACAGTATATTCTCTGCCTTCAATATATTCTTCAACCAATAATGGTCCGAACTCATCTATTATGGTTGTGCATTTTTTTATCAGTTCGTCTTTGGTTTTCACTAATGATTGTTGGTCAATACTTAAACTGTCACCGGCTTTATCGGGTTTTACAAATAGTGGGAATTTCAATTTACAGCATGCAGATTCTATTTCATCCAGTGTTTCAAGCAATGCAAATGCGGGGGTTTTTATTCCTTCTGTATAGGCCACATATTTCATTAACTCTTTTGGTGGGTCGTACAATAAAGTACTGGGGCCGGTGAAAGGAAGATTTAGCAGTTCCATAAAATATATTACATCAATGGATGGTACATTCCATTCCAAGTAACCTTCGCATAGGTTTACAAAAACATCGTAGTTTTTTTTCTTCAGCTCTTTCAATTGTTTGTATGTCGACAGCTTATTCAACAATACATGATTGAAATGTGCATGTGGCATTAAATGGCTGAGGTCCCTGGCCGGATCATAATTTTGGTAATCCACATCCGACGTGGAATAATCAGGTAAAAGGACACAAATTTTAAGCCCCCGACCATCTGAAGGGGAAGGGGAAAAAGATTTTCCTGAAGAATTATTTTGATTTTGTTGTTCGCTCATTTTATTAACTGCAAATATCTGCAGGAGTTCGTTTATGCATTTCGTCTTTTTAATTCTATTGCTGAATTGCGTGTAAATGCATCGTTCATAATTTCGGCAATCAATTCTGTAAAATTATTTCCGTTGAGTCGGAGTATTGCTCCTATAGATGTATAATCTTCATCTTCACTTAAACCACATTGGGCATTCACTTCCAGCACATATAGTTTTCGGGTTTCTTTATCCATTCTTATATCTGCTCTTGTATAACCGCATCCTTTAGTAGCAACAAATGCATCCCAACTGATTTTCTTTATCTCCTCAATTAATGAAACATCGGGCAACGCATATTCATAAAAATTTGCTTCATTGGGCATGGCTTCTTCTTCTTCATAAATTTCCCATAGCCGGTCGAAGGATAAAAACTTTTCCTGCTCGGGTAGGGATGCATGAAAAACCCGTTCCACCGGAGTATAAATTTTTGCATTATCCGGATCATTATAAGAGCCTGTTATCAGCACCGTAAATTCGGGACCACTGATAAAAGATTCGGCAATCAATCCGTCTGTTGCTAAATCCCAACCCCGGTATCCATCAAACATTTTATCGACCTGTTCTTTTAAATCTACTTGATTGTTCACTACGTTTTTAACTCCTACTCCCATACTCCCACCAGAAACTGATGGCTTTATTATGACCGGTGAATCTAATTTATCAAAAATATTTTCAATGGCTTCTTTAGTCTGAATGGCTTTCCAATTGGCGGTAGGAACATGTGCTTTATCGAAAGCTTCCTTCATGGTTATTTTAGACGTGGTGATATGATAAAAATATTCATCCGCCCCGGTATAAATCAATTCATTTTCTTCCAATAATTTCACCACCGATATGCCTGCTGTTCCGTTTATTTCATCGCCATCGCAGAGGTTAAAAACAACCGGCGTTTTGATTCCAAAATCTTTTTCTTTTACAATCCCTTCAATAATTTCTTCGTAATTTTTTAATGTAACGGGTTGCCATATCCATTCAATACCCAATTGGGAAAAAACCTTTTGGTATTCGGCAATACTCTGTCTAAAGTCGTAGTAATAATCAATATTGGCATCCATGGTTTCCAAATGCGGTGCCAACACCCATACTTTTATTAGATGATTTTCAAACGGGAACATGCATGGGTTCAATGTATCCATAGAAAATAATGGGCAGTTATTGGGCTAGATAAAATCTTAACTGTCTTTTGATAAACTTGGTTAATTTTTTAATTTAAAATCTCATCAACTTATGTAAAGTTAATAAACAACCCACTTAGCATCATCTCATTTGAATAAAAACAGCCATGGGAAAATGAATGTTACAACCATGGTCCATATGCAATAAACCGGCAAGAAAACCGCAATAGATTTTTCAACTTCTTCTATATTCCCTTTTTGGGTTATTGTTTTAAAAAGCCGGTATGTAATCACAAACAGGTTTGATAAAATTAACAGATTGCCTCCTAAAACCGCCAATCGGTTTGGGGTAATACCCATGGTTGTTAGCCTGTACAAAATGGCCGAAACAGCAATACCATTAACGATAACTGTTACAACGGAAAGAAGAAAAAGTATGATTGCCCCTGCTTGGCTTTTTGACGATCTTGAAGTTTCGGCTACTGCAAATAAAATAATGGCCATTACACCAATCAGTAAGGCATTAAAGGTCATTAAAAACTCCCGGTCATTATACGGGTCCTTGCCGGAATAAATAATGGCCCCCAAATAAACAACAAGGGTTATTAAAACCAAGGGGCTGAAAATTTTTGCAATGATTGGTGAAACCTTACTTACCAATTGTGGATTTGTTTGGGTTATGTATGTTCCGATAATCGGTGCAGCAGCAAGTCCAAAAATGCCGAAATAATCGAAATAGAATTGGGCGATTTCCAATCCAATTAATGAAAATAATCCAATAGTGATACCCGTTAAAATTATACCGGCAATTAATATCAAGGTGGTCATTACAATTAAGTCGCCATTGTATCGAAGAAAATCAAGTCGCTTATTATAATTTTTTAAATTGCCAGCAATAAATGCAAATCCCAGTACTGACCAAAGTAGTAAAGGCAGATGGATACTGGATAACATCAGGGTATCGCTATGGGTATTATCGGGTAATAAATTAATAAAAACACAGGATGCAATAATTATAAATGCGAGAATCAGTATTTTCTTAAGCGGCATATTATTCTTCCACACGAAATATGCTGCCAGAAAAGGAAATACAATAAAACTGATATTCCTGGTATAGAAAAACTCTTCATTCATGGGTAAAATTTCCGGAAGTTTGGCTATGCTACCTGCCAACAGTGTAGCTAAAATAATGATAGACCAATCTTTTGTTGTACCCCAGGAAATTTCTGAGCTGTCATCATTCAATCGCTCTTTCCAAAAGGTTGCAAGTTGGTTATCCTTGATTTCGGGATAGACCTCATTAAAAGTCTGTTTGAATGCTGTTTTATTCTCACGGTACAATTTTTCAAGCTGTTGAGGGTTGTCAATATTTGCCAGGATGTCTTCTCTCATAAATAAATTATTGTTTTACTTCATATTTGGTCAATATGTCAAAACTGCCTCCGGCATATTCTTTACGAATAATTCCAATTCCCTTTGCCCAGAAAACTTTTAAAGTTGAATCAGCGGGGTTAAAGTAAAAAGGGATGTGTTGAAATACCTTTACCCCGTAAAATTTGTTTGCACCCATCTGATACTCCGGAAGGAACTCTTTGTATTTTACAGCAGCTTGAGAACTGTGTGTGTAACGAACGCTATCATTTATATTTCCTGAAAAATATCCGATTTGTGAATAATTGTTTTGCATTCCATGTCTGATGATGTACTCCGTACGTCTTGCAGACGATCGGTTGTCATCAATTAATCCCAGAGAAATGTAAAAAGAATCTTTAAGAAATGAACTGAATCCTTTGCCTGAATATTGTTCGAAAGAAGGCTGGCAGAATTCACCTTGATTAAATTCTTTTCCTGCTTTTACAAGTATTTGTGTGTCGCTTACTCCCGCAGGCATTTTTTCATAAATCCAGTAAGAATGACTCTGGAAAACTGTATATTTTTTTGCTTCTTCATCAAGGTAAAAAACCATATCATTTCTTTTATAGGAACAAGAGCAGGGTTGAAAAATAAGGATAAAGAGCAAATTTGATAAGAACAACAAATTCGTAGAACAGGTCATAAAACATTTATTGAAAGAGTAATAATAGGTAGGTTCTAAAAATTGCTTTTTTTATTTCGATTAAAAAAATCGTAGAACCCGTTAACCGATTTTCTCAAATTCATAATAAATTTATGATATATACTCAGAATTAGCTCATCTAAAATTTTATTTTGTTGATTTTCTAATTCATTGCAGATGCTTTCAAATAACTGATTATAAATGATGCTAAAGCTAAATTGATTTTTTCTTTTTATCAGTCAGTTGAAACTGTCTATAGT
Source organism: Chitinophagaceae bacterium (assembly GCA_043779285.1). Classification (GTDB taxonomy): domain Bacteria; phylum Bacteroidota; class Bacteroidia; order Chitinophagales; family Chitinophagaceae; genus MGR-bin208. Next base: position 10,520 of record JAYWEL010000091.1, read on the forward strand.
TGATAGTAGAGTTTTCTTATCTATTGTAGTTTGCTTCAGTTTGAATGTGGCTAAATCCAAAATTAGTTTTTTCCCTTATCAGTCAGTTGAAACTGACTGCAACTGATAGTTGAGTTTTTTATCCATTGCAGTTTGCTTCAGCAAACTGTAAACAAAAATATTTATACAGGGCTTAAGCCACATTATGCAAAAAGTTAAGCAACTAATTATTCTTCATCATAATAAAAGATTTGTCGATTAGAACCTAAGATGGAAATGATCAATAGCATTCAAAAAAAAACCGGAGCCAGGCTCCGGGTTTTCAGTTACTGAGGTCTGCGTTGAGGGGTCAACGAAGGCACAATATCCGTAGTCCACTTTTTAAATTGTTCCTCCGAAAATATTTTTTTCAATTTTTCGTCTCTTTCAGAACCCATCTGCTGTATTTTTTCACGCATGGCATCCCTGTCTGGCATACCCCCACCGGCCATCATTTCTTCCCGCATTTTTTCCTGGGCTTTATAAAAATCGGTAATGACAGTTTGTGTTTCCGTGTTTTTTGCCTTGTCCAGATTAAAATCTGTCAATTTAGTCATTACATCAGAGACTCTTTCTTCTACAGTTTTACGAACAGCACCACCTTGGGCAGAAGCATTATTAAAAACCATAGTCAGAAGGAAAAGGGTAGAGAGCAGGAAAATTTTTTTCATGTTTTTTTAAATTTTAGATGCTAAATCTATTTATAAATAAACTGAATATGCTTTTTTCAAAGTTAAATATGGTTAATACGGTCCATTAATTTAAATCGGTTTATCTTGCAGCCCCAAAATAAGATAAAAAGAAGATCATGGAATACAGTAAAATCATTGCCGTTACAGGCTTTTCAGAATTATTTGAATTAATTATCAGTAAAGCTGACGGAGCAATTTTGAAGTCGATGAAAGACAAAACGAGTAAATTTATTTCATCCCGTGTTAATCAGTTTACACAACTGACCACCATAGAAATTTATACTGCTAATGAAAATGCTAATCTGGTAGACATTTTTGCAGCCATGCAAAATAGCAAAGAAGCATTGCCCGATGTAAAAAACAATGCTGCGTTGAGAAGCTATTTCGAAAAAGTATATCCGGCTATGGATTTCGAAAGAGTATATGCCAGCGACATGAAAAAAATCGTTAAGTGGTTTGAGCAATTGACAGCAAATAATGTTGACATTAAACTGGAAGAAGTTGTTGAAGAAATACCTGAACCAGCAACAACTACTGCCGTTGTTGTAGAAGAAGTTGTTGAAGTAAAGAAAAAAACTAAAGAAACAAAAACGGATGATGCAGAAGAAGTTCCCCAAAAAACAACCCGCAAAAAGAAAGCTGATTAATATCTAACTAAATCATCAAAAGCCACAAACTTCAGTTTTTATTACTAGTTGTTTGTGGCTTTTTTAATTAATAAAAACAATGAATACAACAGCAAACATAAAAAAACTACCCCGCCAATTTTTGTCAGAAGACTTTCATGTTACTAACTGGGAAATACTTGCGCCATTTTTTATTAATCTGGTTGAAAGAGAGATATCATCGAAAGAGTCTCTTGAAAAATGGTTAAAAGATATGAGTGAACTGGAAGCCGTCATCAGCGAAGATGCTTGCTGGCGCCAGATAAGAATGACCTGTGATACAGAAAATAAAGAATTAGAAAAAGCCTTTATTTTCTTCATGACCGAAATACAGCCACAGATTCAACCCTATGCAGATCTACTGAACCGCAAACTGGTTGATTGTGAATATGTGAAAAAATTAGATAAAAAAAAATATTTTACCTACCTGCGAAAAGTTAAAAAAAGTATTGACTTATACCGGGAAGAGAATACAGAACTCATGGCTACACTCAATGTAAAGGCGCAGCAGTTTGGCCCTATCTCGGGCATGATGACTGTACAGGTTGATGATAAAGAATATACCCTTCAACAGGCTTCAAAATTCCTGGAAAATCCAGATAGAACCATTCGGGAGACGGTATACAAAAAAATCAATGAAAGAAGATTGGAAGACAAAGAAAAACTGAATGATCTGTTTTCTGAGCTTGTACACCTAAGACATCAAATTGCCCTGAATGCCGGTTTTGAAAATTACCGGGATTATAAATTCGTCGAAATGGGCCGCTTCGATTATACAAAGGAAGACTGCTTTCAATTTCATGAAGCGGTAAAACAACATGTACTTCCATTGGTTAATTCAATTTATAAAAACAAAAGGAATAAATTGAAATTAGCCCATTTAAAGCCGTGGGATGTGGAAGCAAACCCGGATGGTGAAAAGCCGCTTATGCCATTTACAAATGCAGATGAATTATTGAGCAAGTCGATTGCCTGTTTGGATAAATTAAATCCATTTTTTGGAGATTGCCTTCGAAAAATGAAAGAATTGGATCGATTGGATCTAGAGAGTCGTAAAGGAAAATCTCCCGGCGGATATAATTGTCCTTTGGCAGAAACCGGTGCTCCATTCATTTTTATGAATGCTGCAGGGCAAATGCAGGATGTTACTACAATGATTCATGAAAGTGGACATGCTGTTCATTCTTTTCTTTCGCACCCACTCGAACTTTCATCTTTTAAAGAATACCCGACCGAGATTGCAGAAGTAGCAAGTATGGCCATGGAATTGTTCAGTATGGAATATTGGCAGGTATTTTTTGACAACATAGAAGATTTATCCCGGGCAAAAGAGCATCAACTGGAAAGAGTAATAACCATATTTCCATGGATAGCTATTATTGATAAATTTCAACATTGGGTTTATGAAAATCCAAATCATAGTCTGGAAGAAAGGCGTGAAAACTGGATTGAAATATTAACTGAATTCTCAACTACTGAAATTGATTATACCGGATTGGATGAATTTAGAAATTATGGTTGGCAAAAACAATTGCATTTATTTGAAGTACCCTTTTATTATATCGAGTATGGTATTGCTCAACTAGGTGCAATAGGTTTATGGCAACAGTTTAAATTAAACCAACAATCAGCCCTTGCAAATTATATGAATGCTCTTTCCTTGGGTGGAGTTCCTACTTTACCCGAATTATTTGAAGTAGCCGGATTAAAGCTTGATCTTTCACCGGAGCATATTAAACAACTCATGACATTTATTAATATGGAATTAAATAATAATATAACTCTGATGTGTAATACCGCTTATAAACAGTAAATAGTCCAATGCGCTTTTCTGCGGTATAAGATTATTTTTCAATTTTGATTTGGGTGCAACAAAAGATGCCTTATCTTTGCTGCCCCGAAAGGGAAAAGGATTTGCGAAGCAAGTTTGGTATTAAGAGGTGCGGTAGCTCAGTCGGTAGAGCAAAGGACTGAAAATCCTTGTGTCGCCGGTTCGATCCCGGCCCACACCACAAGAACCTCAACAGAAATGTTGAGGTTCTTTCGTTTATAACCGCTTATCATAGTTATTATATTGAACATAATTAAATGTGTATTAAGTTTTAGTTTTTTCACTATCATGCACTCATAATTAAACGAATGAAGAAACTTTTTAAAAGCCTCTATTTTCAGGTTGTTATTGCAATTTTGATTGGTATTGCTGCCGGGCATTTCTATCCAAATTTTGCTGTTGAATTAAAACCACTTGGCGACGGGTTTATTAAGTTGATAAAAATGATGATTGCGCCAATCATATTTTGTACCATCGTCACGGGTATTGCCGGTATGCAGAATACAAAAAAAATAGGAAGCGTTGGTCTAAAAGCAATTTTATATTTTGAGGTGGTTACTACTTTTGCATTAATCATTGGCCTGGTTGTAATCAATGTTTTAAAGCCGGGTGTTGGTATGAATATTGACCCGTCAACCTTAGATACAAAGGCAGTGGAAAATTTTATTGCACAAGGCGAAACCCAGTCTCTAAAAGATTTCATCATAAATATAATACCGGAGAATATTGTGAATGCACTTTCTACAAGTAATATTTTGCAGGTTTTATTTTTCTCCATGTTACTTGGTTTTGCTTTATCTAAAATCGGAGAAAAAGCAGCACCACTTATTAAAGTCATTCAATCTTTTGAGGATGGATTATTTGCAATAATTAAAATGATTATGAGGCTTGCACCTTTAGGTGCCTTAGGTGCAATGGCGTTCACTATAGGTAAATATGGCCTTGGTTCTTTAGCAGCACTTGGACAATTGATGGGTTCATTTTATATCACCTGTATTTTGTTTATCGTCATTGTTTTGGGTGGTATATTAAAATATAATGGGTTTAATCTTTTTAGATTGTTGGCTTACATTAAAGAAGAATTGCTGATAGTATTGGGAACATCCTCTTCCGAAGCGGCCATGCCAAGCCTTATAAACAAACTGGAAAAAGTAGGTTGTTCTGAACCGGTAGTAGGTCTTGTCGTTCCAACAGGATATTCATTTAATTTGGATGGAACTTCAATATACTTGACGATGGCTGCAGTTTTTTTAGCGCAAGCAACCAATACACCGTTGGATATTTCTCAACAGATAACCCTGTTATTGGTTTTGTTGCTAACTTCAAAAGGTGCTGCAGGTGTTACTGGTAGTGGGTTTATTGTTCTTGCGGCTACGTTACCAACTGTTGGCCATATTCCCGTAGCAGCCATTGCTTTAATATTTGGTATTGATCGATTTATGAGTGAGGGAAGAGCCATTACAAATATCATTGGTAATGCCATTGCAACAATTGTTGTGGCTAAGTGGGAAAATGAAATTGATTTACCTACTGCAAAAAGTCTGATAGGATAAACAGTTTATATTATAGAATAGAGGTCAGAAAAATACAGACTTTTTTTAGGAATATTTTCTTCCCATAAAAGCTATTCATATCTGCACATTATTAGGATGACACTCCTGATTCTACTTGATTGTCCTAGAGTTAGTATTTTATTTTTTTGCAGTTATTATACCAAAGTTCGTTTTTTTTGATACCCAGCCGGTTTAGTATTTTTTGACCAACAGTCGAAGTAGAATTCATTTAATTACCGCCCCATAAAAACCATCAATATCTGCACATCACTGGGATTGATACCACTAATTCTACTTGCTTGCCCAAGTGTTGTGGGTTTAACTTTGTGCAGTTTTTCTCTGGCTTCATTTCCTAATGATTTTAATTTCAAAAAATCAAAATTGTCGGGAATGATTAATTCTTCCATTTGCTTCATACGGGCAACAAGTTCTTTTTCTTTTTCAATATAACTTTCATATTTCAATTGGATCGACGCTTGTTCAATAGCGGTTGCAGAAAAAACGGATAAGCTAGTTTCCAGTGATGGCAATGCTTTTATAAGTTCTTCCAATTCAATAGATGGGCGTAATAATAGTTTACTGGTTTTTTGTCTTTCGGTTATGGGCGATGAATTTATTGAATTCAGGTAATTGTTTATTTGTTCCGGATCTACATTTGTTTCTATAAGAATGTTTTTGATTTTTTCAATTTCATTTATCTTTGCAATCAGATTGTCCATTCTGTCTTGCCTGGCTAATCCAATATTATAGCTAAGTTCCGTTAATCTAAGATCTGCATTGTCCTGCCTGAGCAATGTTCTGAACTCAGCTCTCGATGTAAACATTCTATATGGTTCATCGGTTCCTTTACTGATAAGATCATCGATTAACACCCCAATATATGCTTCGCTTCTTTTTAGAATTACAGCTTCTTTTTTAGTTGCTTTTTGATGCGCATTAATTCCTGCCATCAAACCTTGGCAGGCAGCTTCTTCATATCCGGTAGTTCCATTTATTTGTCCGGCAAAAAACAGGTTTTCGATTTGTTTTGTTTCTAAAGAATATTTTAATTGAGTAGGGGGAAAATAATCATACTCTATAGCATATCCGGGTCTAAATATTTTAACGTTCTCAAAACCCGGTATTTTACGAAGAGCTTCGTATTGAACTTCTTCTGGAAGGGAAGTTGAAAATCCATTTACATAAATCTCCACTGTATTCCATCCTTCGGGCTCAACAAAAAGTTGGTGCCTGTCTCTTTCTGCAAAACGATTGATCTTATCTTCAATGCTTGGACAATATCTCGGTCCAACGCCATCTATTCTTCCCTGGAACATGGGACTTCTATCAAAACCTGTTTTTAATATATCATGAACCTTTTGATTGGTATATGTAATCCAGCAGCTTAACTGTTTGGTTGGTTTTTTTGTTTTCAAAAAGGAAAATCCCACCATTTCATCATCGCCGGGCTGTTCTTCCATTTTAGAATAATCCAGGCTTCTTCCATCAATTCTTGGGGGTGTTCCTGTTTTAAGTCGGTCGCTTTCAAATCCCAAATCAACCAGTTGTTCCGTAATTCCGGTTGCAGCTTTTTCGCCAACCCTTCCTCCGCCAAATCGTTTTTCACCAATATGTATCACGCCATTTAAAAAAGTACCGCTGGTAACAACTACGGTTTTAGACTCAATACGATGTCCAAGTCCAGTAACAACACCAGAAGCAATGCCGTCTTTAATAATTACTGAGCCAACCATGTCCTGATAAAAATCAACATTGGGCGTAGCCTCCAACATCTCTCTCCACTTGGTTGCAAACATCATCCGGTCATTCTGAGATCTTGGGCTCCACATGGCTGGTCCTTTTGATTTGTTCAACATCCTGAACTGAATCATACTTTCATCCGAGACAATTCCACTATATCCACCCATGGCATCTATTTCCCTGACTATCTGGCCTTTGGCTATTCCGCCCATTGCCGGATTGCAACTCATCTGAGCTATAGTTTGCATATTCATTGTTATCAATAAAACCTTGCTGCCCATATTTGCAGCAGCAGCTGCGGCTTCACAACCTGCATGACCTGCACCAACAACTATTACATCATACTTTGGAAACATTTCGATTGATTTTGCTAAAGGCTGCAAAGATACAATCCTTCAGTAGTTGGGGGAGTAATATAATTGTCGGTTGTTTCACGTGAAACTTCAGACAACTTAAATCTGCGATTGTTTCACGTGAAACGTATTGATTTTGAATAAAGGGTAAGATATTCTTCTTCTTTTCCTCTCATTTTAGTTATATCAGATTTTGTTTTGTCTTTATAGCCACATAAATGGAGAACACCATGAAAGATTACTCGGTGTAATTCATTCTTTAAAGTCGAGTTTAGGTTTTTTGCATTCTCCTTTACCCTGTCATAGCTTATATAAATATCGCCAACAACGGCAGTTTTATCTTCAGAAAGGTCGAAACTGATGATATCTGTATAATAATCATGGTTCAGATATTCCTGATTCATCTTTAAAAGATGCTCATCAGAGCAAAAGACAAAATTTATAACCTGAAGTCTTTTGCCTTCCTTTTTAAAAAGTGTTTCTACGAACTGTTTTAGTAAGGTCCTGTTTTTCAAAGTAATATTTATGCTTTGACAAAAAAAATACACTTTAGGGGTTGAAATGTTTGACATAATTTCAAATTTCGTAAACAAAATAGAATTCACAAGGCTAGCTTTGCAATCTTAGATTAAAAATATGGATATAAAACTGTCAGAACTGAAGCCAGGACAATTGGGAATAATAAAGAAATTTCAAAACAGTGAGCTTTCCTTGAAGTTTTTAGAAATGGGCTGTGTACCGGGAGAAACTATTTATGTTAATCAGATAGCTCCTTTGGGTGATCCTATGTCGGTAAAAGTGGCTGGCTATAACTTAAGTTTGAGAATGAGTGAAGCCGAATTCATAATTGTTGATTACACTAATTAAAAAGTTCTATGAAGATTGGTCTTTATTTTGGCTCATTTAATCCTATCCATATTGGTCACTTAATTATTGCCAACCATATTCTAAATAAAAATCTTGTCGAAAAACTGTGGTTTGTTGTATCTCCTCAGAATCCATTAAAAGCAGAAAGGTTGCTTTTGAATGAATTTAACCGCTTGCATCTATTAATACTTGCCATAGATGATGATGCAAGAATGAAAGCGTCGGATATTGAGTTTTATTTACCAAAGCCATCTTATACAGTAGATACGATGACTTATTTACAGGAAAAGTACCCTGAAGAAGAATTTTCAATTATTATGGGAAGTGATAGCTTTAAGAACATCAAAAAATGGAAGAATTCTTCTGTTTTGCTTGAAAACTTTCAAATTCTGGTGTATACTCGGCCTGGTTTTGCTGTTGAATCTACGGATGAATGTCGGGTAATTATTCTGGATGCGCCGTTGCTTGAAATATCGGCTACACAAGTACGTGAGTTGATTCGAGATGATAAATCAATCCGTTACCTGGTCCCGGAAAAAGTGCGGGAAGAACTGGATAAAAGCAGGTATTACAAATAGTGAGTTTTTACAAGAAGTAACCCAGAAGTAATGCGAACAAAATGATGAAAGGTGCGCCAATCCTGGTAAATTGAAGTACAAAGTATGATGCTACTATAATGAAAATGTTGATGAGGCTTACTGTTTTTGCTTCAATCAGTGAGATGTCTTTCATGATATAAAAACTAGCCGCAATCATAATTCCAACAACCACCGCATTAATTCCTTCCAGCGATCGATACACTACGGCATACTTTTTTAGGTAAGTCCAGATAGGAAAGAAAAAAAGAACCAGCAATGCGCTTGGTAAAAAAATTCCAATAGTTCCTATCAAACAACCAAGCATCTGCATAGTAGGTCCTTTGTCTTTTAATGCCATTCCACCCGTAAAGGTAGCTATGGAAAATACCGGCCCCGGTATTGCACGTACAATTCCCATTCCGGTATACATTTCTTCTTTTTTAATCTTTATTACATCTTTTTCCTGCACTCTTTTAGCTTCCGGACGAATGCAATATTGTTCATAAAGCATGGGCATTAATACCTGGCCACCACCAAAAACAAGGCTACCCATCCGGTAAAAATTTTCAAAAAGATTAACCGGCATTTTAAGATCCCAATCTTTTTTGCGTGCTGTTTCACTAAAAACACCGGCTAAAATAAAAATAAAAGCAAATAGCCAGATATTCCACCATTTAATCTTTGCAGGTTTTGCTTCCACCTGGGGAATTCTTTTTCGGCTGAGATTGGTAACTGTTCCCCCCAAAACAATTAATAATGGGAAAATCCAGGGTTGTTTAAAAAATGAATAGGTGGCAATACTGGCAATTATCATGATAAACCAGGTAATCTTGTTATTGACCGAAATCTGGAATGCAACAATAGAAGCATAAATCAGGAATCCGGCGGCTACAGGAGGTATAAATTTAAAAATATCAACATGCAAAGCTTTCGTATCAATATAAGGAAGCATAAATGAAAAGCCCCCCATAAGTAAGCTGGCCGGCATAATCCAAATAAGTAACGTAATGATGGCCAATGGAACCCCCCCTCTTTTATAACCAATCAACGTAAGCGTTTGTGTAGAAGAAGCACCAGGCAATAGCTGACAAAAGGCATTATATTCAATCAGTTCTTTTTCTGTTACATAATGTCGTCGTTTAACAAAGGTTTTCATCATCATTGCCAAGTGAGCTTGTGGTCCGCCAAAGGCTGTAACGCTATGCAAAAGCACTTGTTTTAGAAAGGGGATATGTCTAAGCAGCTTCAAGAATTAAAAATAAGAAATTTGATGAATCATAAAGTGATATATTTTAAAATCAATGTATAAGTTTGATCAAGTAGATATAAATTTGAATTTATTTAGATTGTAACCATATGAGAACAAAATTTATTTTCTATTTATTAATTGCATTTTCAAATATTGTTTACGGACAAAAGACCGATAAAAAACTGGAGAAAGAATTAATTGCTATCAGCCATTCATTTCATGGCGATTTGGGCATTTATTTTAAAGACTTGAAAACGAATAAGATTATTGCAATAAATGCTGACAGTGTTTTTCCAACGGCCAGTATGGTGAAAATTCCAATTTTGTTAGGAATTGTAGACAAGATAAATAAAGGCGAATTGAATTATCATCAGCCTGTAATATATAAAGATTCATTGCTATATGAGGGGGTAGATATTTTGGGTTCATTTAAAACTGGAGAAAAAATTGAAATCAGTAAATTAATGATGCTGATGATGACAATGAGTGACAATACGGCCAGCTTGTGGTTACAAAGCCTTTCTGGTGGCGGATTAAGAGTTAATGAACTGTTGGATAGTATTGGGTTTACCAATACCCGCATCAATTCCAGAACAAAGGGGCGGGAAGATAATAGAACCATATATGGTTGGGGACAAACATCGCCCCGCGAAATGGCCACTTTGATGGAAAAAATATATAAAAAAGAACTAATCAATGAAGCTGCAAGTGATCGGATGTTGAGAAGTATGAATAAAAATTACTGGGATTCAGAATCGCTTTCACAAATTCCTATATCTGTTAATGTGTTTTCTAAAAATGGTGCTGTTAACAGATCTCGTAGCGAAGTATTACTTGTCAATGCGCCACATGGCGATTATGTTTTTTGTGTGATTACTAAAAACAATGTAGACCAAAGCTGGGAAAAAAATAACGAAGCCTGGGAATTGATTCGAAAAATATCTTTAACTATCTGGCGACACCAGGAAAAAAAATCGAATTGGCAGCCCAATACAGAGGGCCTTAAAAAATGGTTTTAGTTATTTTAACAACTGATAACAAAGTAAACTCATCAGATAGGCCAATCCGGTCATGTAAACTAATTGTATAATGGGCCATTTCCAGGTACGGGTTTCACGATAAACAACTGCTAGTGTACTCATGCACTGCATAGCAAAAGCATAAAACATCATCAGTGAAATTCCGGTGGCCAGATCAAAACGTGGCTGACCATTTGGCCTGACCGACGCTTTCATTTTTTCTCTTAATAATAAAGCTCCTTCATCATTATCACCAACACTGTAAAGAGTGGCCATGGTTCCTACAAACACTTCACGGGCTGCAAAAGATGTTATTAACGCAATGCCAATTTTCCAATCGTAACCCAACGGGGCAATTGCTGGCTCAATCGTTTTTCCTAAAATTCCGGCAAAAGAGTTTTCTAGTTTGGCTGTATGATATTCCTTGTCTAGTTTATCCAGATCGGCCCCTGCTGTATTTTTCAATAAAGCATATTTATTAGAAAGGGCCTCCATTTTATGGGGAGGGCCATACGAACTAAGAGCCCAAAGAATCAAACTGATTATCATGATTATTTTTCCGGCATCCATCACAAAAATGCGAGCCTTATTAATCATGGTTTGCAAAATATTGTTCCAGCGGGGTCCACGATATACCGGAAGTTCAAGCAAAAAGAAACTTCTTTCATTGATATGGATAAACCATTTTGCTATATACGAAACCAAAAGTGCCATAAACAATCCTATCATATACATGCCCATCATAACAAGCCCATGCAGACTCAGAAACCCGAATAAATAATTATTAGGAATCACCAATCCAATGATGATGGTATAAACTGGTAACCTTGCAGAGCAACTCATCAGCGGCGTTATGAGTATGGTGAGTAATCGCTCTTTGCGATTGTCAATATTGCGAGCACTCATGATGGCGGGTACTGCACAGGCAAATCCACTGATCATGGGCATTACACTTTTTCCATTGAGGCCAACCGTTCGCATCAAGCGATCGGAAAGAAAGCTGATTCGAGACATGTATCCCGTATCCTCCAGGATTGAAATCAGACCAAAAAGAATCATGATTTGTGGCACAAAAATAAGGATGCCGCTTAAGCCGGCGATAACACCATTGATCAATAAATCACTAATAGCATTATCGGGTAAAAGAGCGTTAAGGTTCGAGCTGATATTGGCAAAACCTTGTTCAATCCAAAACATAGGAAACTGTGCCAACCAAAAAACACTTTGAAAAAGTAAAAACAAAACTGAAAACAAAACCAGGTAACCCCAAACCCTGTGCAGTAAAAGGTTATCGAGTTTTTCTGTAAATAACGCTTTCTGAAGTGGGTCGGGTAGAACCACTGTTTTAGAAATCAGTTTGTCGATATGTTTATATCGAAGAACTATTTCTTCAGCCTGAGTTTTAGTAGGATTAAATTTAGTTTTCGTTTCAATCTCATCAATTCGTTCGTTTAATTCTTTACTCAGATCCAGATTCTTATGGTTAATAAGATAATGAATGGCGGTATAATCTTCTAAATCATCATCCGGAAACAAATTCTTAATTTCTGCAATCGGTTCAGAAGCCAATGATTCATTATCGATAAAATCGCGGATTGGAACCTTTTCCAAATTATTCGCAGTGAGTGCTATAATTTTTTTTAATTCTGATATCCCTTTGTTTTTTCTTGGATTAACAACCACAATGGGTAAGCCTAACTCTATTTCCAGTTTTGCAATATCAATTAAGATGCCCTTCTTTTTGGCCAGATCCATCATGGTTAGTGCAAGAATAACCGGTCTTTTCAGATCAATGATCTGTGTACAAAAAAGTAGGTTTCTTTTTAAATTACTTGCATCGGCAACTAGTACAACCATATCGGCTTTCAGTTCCGTATCCTTATCCATCAAAACCCGGTAACTCACCCACTCATCCATACGGCTGGGGTATAAGCTATAAGTTCCCGGAAGGTCAATCATATACCCCGTAAGGTTTTCAGAGATATTGGACGTGCCTGTTTTTTTTTCTACAGTTACACCAGGAAAATTACCCACCTGTTGATTTAGTCCGGTTAGTATATTAAAAATGGAACTCTTCCCACTATTTGGATTTCCTACTAATGCAATATGTATGTTTTTTTTCTGCATGCGGCTGAAGAGGGAGCAAAAGTAAATTTATGAGTTGATTATCATTTACGAAATACGATCAATAAGTATCGACAAACGCAATTTATTAAACATCAAAAAAGGTTAATATATACCTTCAGGTACGTTCAAAGATAAATCTAAAATTATCTATCAATACCTTTACACCACAAAACACAAAAACACGTTACAATGATTGGTATGTTACGATCTTTTTTATTGCTTTTAATTTCAAGCAGTATATTTTTTAGTTGCTCGGTTCAAAAGAAAATCGCAAAAGATGATCAGGGGTTGGTTAATAATATTAAAAGCCATGTAAGTTATTTAGCAGACGATAAACTAGAAGGAAGAAGAACCGGTACAGTGGGCGAACAGTTAGCAATGAAATATATCAGCAATGAATTTGAAAATGCGGGACTGGAACCAAAAGGAACTAACGGATTTTATCAGCCCTTTCCTGTTTATGATGGCAAGCAAATAAATGCAACAAGTTTTTTCAGCATCAATGACCATCCATTAACATTAAATACAGAATTTTTTCCATTAATATTTAGCGACAACGAGCAAATGAATGCGTTGCCTGCAATTTCATTGCATGAATATGCCATGCCTTGGTTTGTAGATTTGGCAGATGTGTTGACAGAAAACAAGGAAAATCCTCATTTCGATTTAACGGATTATTTAAAAACAAAAATCAATCAATATATAAGTAAGGGTGCTTCTGCGTTAATGCTATATAATACGTCATCGATGGATGATAAATTGACATTTGACGGAAAAGATAAAACGCCTCCGTTTTCAATTCCTGTAATTTATATAACCAAAGAAGCCGCAAAAAAACATCTTATTGACAAACATGCGTCAATCGATATTCATTTTAAAATAGAGATTGGCGAAAAGAATCGGACCGGTAATAATGTAGTTGGGTTTATTGATAACGGAGCAGCCAGTACAATTATTGTCGGTGCACATTTCGATCACCTGGGTTATGGCGAAGATGGAAACTCCATGTTTCGTAGCGGAGAAAAACTGATTCATAATGGTGCAGATGATAATGCCAGCGGTACTGCTGCTTTGATTGAATTATCCAAATCATTAAAAAAATCAAAGAGCATAAATCATAATTATCTTTTCATTGCATTTTCAGGCGAAGAGCTTGGGTTATTCGGTTCAAAATATTTTGTCGAAAATCCTACCGTCGAACTATCTGCTGTAACCTGTATGATTAATATGGATATGGTGGGAAGGATGAATGACAGCACACAAACAATAACCATTGGAGGTATTGGCACTTCGCCAACATGGGGAACGGTTGTAAATATCAATCAACAAACTCCTTTTAAAATAAAAGTTGATTCAAGTGGAACGGGTCCAAGTGACCATGCTACATTTTACCGAAAAAATATTCCGGTGCTTTTCTTTTTTACCGGGCTGCATACAGATTATCATAAACCAACCGATGATTTTGATAAGCTCAATTATGAAGGGGAAAAGAATATCATTAAGTTTATTGAAACAGTCATTGCTAATTTGGATAAAGAAAAAAACAAACTTGTTTTTACCCCAACCCGTGAAGTACAAACAAGCACTACGGCAAGATTCAGTGTAAGTATGGGCATCATGCCCGATTATACTTTTTCTGGAAACGGCGTAAAAGTTGATGGCGTAACAGCAGGAAGAGCAGCACAAAAAGCAGGAATTCAAGTAGGAGATATTGTCACTCAATTAGGCGATCATATCATTTCTTCCATGGAAGCCTATATGCAAACCTTGGGTAAATTTAAAAAAGGCGACAAGACCTATGTGAAATTTAAGCGGGGCGAAAAGCTGATAGAAGCGGTTGTAGAGTTTTAAAAAATGATTTAACTTACTCATGAGGAGTATAAACGAATAACGATTGAAACTTACTTTAGATTATACTAATTTGGCAAATGAGTTTTTTGAAGAAACCCGTTTGTTGGGTGTTATGGCGCCGATAAAAGATTATCAGCTATGCCTGCATTTGAATAATTTATTGGAGATGGATTTCCGGATAAACAATGAACTGGAGATTCAACTGAATAAGAAAGGAAGGAGTTATTTTTTTGCTGTGTATGAATACAATGACCCCATGAAATCCCTTTCTCATTATGTTTACAATAATCAATTTGATGGAGAATATCTTTTGCCCGAATTAAAGCATCTTGATTTTGTCTGGTTATTAAAAGGCGATATTGTCAGCGATGAAGCATTGAATATGTTGGTTAATACCATCCGGGGGATCAATTCGGTACAATTGGTAGTGGAACTTACCAATGAAAAAATAAAACATAAAGAACACCTTATTTTTTAGAATTTTCCATCCATTTTTTTACGCTAAATATTAAATTATGTGGACAGAAGAAAACAATAAACTGCACCGTCATTTTACATTTAAAAATTTCAGCGAAGCTTTTGCTTTTATGACAAGGGTCGCTATCGAAGCAGAAAAAATGGATCACCATCCGGTATGGACCAATGTTTATAATCAGGTTGATATTTGGTTGAATACGCATAGTGCCGGCAATGTGGTAACCGAAAAGGATTTTGCATTAGCCAAAAAAATAGACTCACTTTTTATTTAATGATGAAAAAAGGTTCAACAATTTTAATGGTTCGTCCGAGGGCATTTGGTTTTAATGCCGAAACGGCTGAAAATAATTTTTTTCAATCTAATCCTTCCGATCAATCTACCGAATCAATTCAACAAAAAGCATTGACCGAGTTTGATGCGATGGTTTTTGTTTTACAAAAAAACGGGATTGAAGTAATGCTGATTGAAGATACCAACGAGCCGGTGAAACCAGATGCTATCTTTCCTAACAACTGGTTTTGTTCATTAGAAAATGGAACGATTTGTGTTTTTCCGATGTACGCAAAAAACCGGCGAGAAGAGAAAAGGGATGATATAATAAATCTTCTTACCGAAAAATATACGGTTACTGATTTTCAGGACTGGAGCGAATTTGAAGCCGAAGGCAGATTTCTAGAAGGAACCGGCAGTATGATGATTGATCAGGAAAATAATATTATCTATGCCTGTTTATCTGAAAGAACGGATGCATCGGTGTTGGAAAAATTTGCAAGCCGAAATGGATACAATGCCATGAGTTTTACGGCAACAGATAAGGAAGGCCGTAAAATTTACCATACCAATGTAATGATGTGTCTTGCTGAGAAGTTCAGCATACTTTGTGAAGAAGCTATTGAAGATGAAACAGAAAAAATTGCACTCAAACAATTGCTGCTTACTACCGGGAAAAAAATTATTTCCATCAGCAGGGAACAGGTTGCTGCATTTGCCGGCAATATGCTGGAGCTTTATAACCGCAACGGAGAAAGTATATTGGTGATGAGTAAAACAGCTTTTGATAGCCTGAATGCAGATCAAATATTGGAAATTGAAAAATTTTCAAAGCCACTACCCATCTCCGTGCCAACTATCGAGCAGGTGGAAGGGGGCAGTGTTCGATGTATGATTGCTGAAATATTTCTCGGGCAGAAATAAAAAACCGCCTCAAAAATATTTGAGGCGGCTTTTTCAAGTTTATAAAACTAGTTGTCTGCTTTCTTATTCAAAGGCGCACCAACGGCAATTTCGCATCGATGGC
>JAYWEL010000092.1:0-2122 GCA_043779285.1 Chitinophagaceae bacterium
ATGTTCTTCATAAGGTTTGGATAATGTCTTCTTAAAATCGTCTAATCAAAATTAGTTTTTGTGCTTGGTTTTTTTAGTACCAAAACTACCCGATTTTAAGAAGTAAAAATACCACGTAAAATAGCCAGGAATGAATGTGGCAGTGCATGTAAGAACCGTGCCAGAAAATTTTTTGTTTAGATATAATAAAAATTGATTTGTAAACTGCATCATTTCAGAATATTGAAACCGGCTATTTTTTTATTTTTTTTATTACTTAATGCAGATCAATTTTTTTTATCAGATGAGTAAAAAATAAATAAGATGACAATTTTAACTGTCAAAAAAAACACTTTCTGAGATTTAGAATAAGTGGGAATAGAAGATTTGGTAATATGGCATAAAGCACAAACAAATATTTATGTGTAGGACTCACTTTAGATCGGCAACCAAATTTTCAACAATAAATGGTCAATTTTTCAAAGTCTTCCTTATATCAGTTTTATTGAGAATAACAACCAAACGCAGATTATTTTTTTAATTAATACAAACCGACGACTTGTATCATATATGTATTCGAGGTTTTGCAGATATACAAACTATAAATCTGTAAAGAAAATAGTCTAAAACAAAACCCCTATAATTAAAAACAAAGCACTAACGATAATCAGTATCAGCATCAATGGCAAAACAAATTTCAAAAAAGTCTTGAGACTGATATTGACCATGGCCAGGGATGGAAGCATTAAACCTGTGGGAGTGATGATTCCCATGATCCCCATTCCATATAAATAAGCATTCACCATTTCTTCTCCGGGAATGCCGGCAACTACCGCCAAAGAACCCATGATAGGCATAGTAAGTACAGCCATGCCGGATGTCGAAGAAATAAACAAGGTAAAAAACATAAACAGGATTAGTATAATTACTATAAAAATTCCGTTGGGTAATCCTTCCACCATATTAGCAGAATAAAATAATATGGAATCACTGATTTGTCCTTCATTTAATATGATGGATACGCCTCGGGCTATGCCAACGATGAAGGCTACACTCAAAAGACTTTCGGCGCCTTTAATAAATTTTTCGATAAATATTTTTTCATGCATTCGAAGAATGATGGCCAATAATATTGAAGATGCCAGAAACACCGTTGTCATTTCCAATAACCACCAGCCCCAAAATATTACGCCGCTGACCATCATAATAAATGTTGTTAAAAACAGTATCAGTATAGCTATTGTTTTTTTATCTAAGGAAATAATAACCGTTTGTTGAATAATAACTGGGAAAGGAGAAATAATATCGCCATCAATTTTTTTCACCAATGATTGGGAAGGTTCTTTTTTTATTTTATTTGCATACCGAACAATATAAATGATAGTAATGACAGAAGATACAAACAGCATAATCACTCTTCCAGTAATGCCTTCTGTCCAGTTAATACCTGCCGCATTAGATGCGATAATGGTGGAGAATGGATTTGTAATGGATGAGAGTGTGCCTATCTGTGTTCCTAAAAAAATAACGGCAACCGGGATCAATAAATCATATCCTGCAACTAAAAATAACGGAACTAATATTGGATAAAATGCCAGTGCCTCTTCAGCCATTCCATAACTTGATCCACCTAATACAAATAGGAATGTAAGCGTTATGATAAACCAGTTTTCTTTTCCTTTCATTTTCTGCGAAAGAAATACCACTCCTTTTTCCATAGCTCCCGATTCGTAAAAAACAGCAATAAAACCACCTATAACCAGTATTAAAAGGATGATGTCGATTGTTTCGTAAATGCCACGCAACGGAGCTTTCAGTATGTCTAAAACAGATTGCCTGTTAGCTCCCTGCTTTTTATAAGTTCCCGGAACAGAAATGGGTTTGCGGATATCTTCATTTTCGAATTTGCTGATAGACAATTTTATATGCAAACTATCCAATGTTTGCTGTGTTGCAGGCAATGCGAATGTATTATTGGGTTTGTGTAATATAAAAGTTTTTTCCTTATTGTATTCCAGTTTGTCATAGGAACCAGCTGGCATTAACCAGGTGGTAATTGCAGCAATAACAATGATAAACATCAATATACTAAGAGGAGAGGGGAACTTGAATTTAGCAAACATTAAATAAGTTTGAGTAATTA
>JAYWEL010000093.1:0-5026 GCA_043779285.1 Chitinophagaceae bacterium
TTGGTAAGAAGAAAGCCCGTAAGAGCTTCCAGTTCTCTAAACGTTAATATTTACTTCACAACGGGTTCATGGTGGATAATTATGAACCGGTTGTTTAGATATAGAAGAATAATCAATCTGAATTAAAACTTTATTTAAATAATAAAAATGGAAAATAAAACCTCCCTTCAACAGCAATTACTAGAAGCCGGTGTTCACTTTGGTCACTTGAAAAAGAAGTGGAACCCAAAAATGTTACCATACATTTTTGCAGAAAAGAAGGGTATTCACATTATCGATCTAAACAGAACTACCGAAGGTCTTCAGGAAACTGCAGCAGCTTTGAAACAAATTGCCCGCAGTGGTAAAAAGATCATGTTTGTTGGTACAAAGAAACAAGCAAAAGATGTAATTACGGAGTGTGCTAAAAGTGTAAACATGCCTTATGTAACCGAGCGTTGGTTAGGTGGTATGCTTACCAACTTTAATACAGTTCGAAAAAGCGTTAAAAAAATGCAAAGCATCGAAAAGATGTTAAATGATGGAACATTTGATAATATTACGAAGAAAGAGCGTTTGACGCTTAGTCGTGATAGAGATAAAATGGAAAAAGTATTGGGTGGTATCGCTCAGCTAGGCCGTGTTCCGGCAGCTTTATTTATTGTTGATATCGGACATGAAGATATTGCATTAGCTGAAGCAACCCGTTTAGGAATCACCACTTTTGGAATTGTAGATACCAATTGTGATCCAAATAAAGTGGACTTTGCAATTCCTGCAAATGATGATGCGACTAAATCTATTACTATTTTGGCTCAATATATTACTGCAGCCATTGCAGAAGGATTAGCGGAGCGTCAGGCATCGAAAGATGATGATGTAGATGATTCATCTGATGAGGATAGCGATAAAAGAGCAGCACGATTAGAAGCTGAAGCCAATGCTGAAAGCGGACGTGGACGTGGAGCTAAAGATCGTGGAGCAGCAGGTGGACCACCTAAGCGTCGTGCACCAAGTAGCCCGAAACGTACCAGTGCTAGATAATAAGTAACCTTTATCCATTTGGATTCGGAAGGTTCTTTGAATGAGAAATCTATTTATTAACTAAAAAATAAACCCCCGTGGGGTTGGAGTAAATGATATGTCAACAACAGTAACAATCACCGCTCAGGATATAAATAAATTACGTCAGGCAACTGGCGCCGGCATGATGGATTGCCGTAAAGCATTAACAGAAACCAATGGCGATTTTGAAGAAGCCATTGATTGGTTGCGTAAGCAAGGGCAGAAAGTGGCGGCCAAGCGTAGCGACAGAGAAGCGAAAGAAGGTGTAATTATTGCCCAAACAACTGCGGATAATAAAACCGGAATGATTGTTTGTATCAGTTGCGAAACTGATTTTGTAAGTAAGAATGCAGAGTTTGTAGCTTTTGCTCAAAGCATTGCGGATGCAGCAATAGCAAACAATGTAAAAAGTGCTGAGGAGTTAAACGAAGTAGAAATTAACGGTACTAAGGTATCGGATATGATCAATGATAAATTGGCTTCTATCGGCGAAAAAATTGCGGTAAGTAAATTTGAAAAAATAGAAGCACCATTTGTTGCATCTTATATTCATGGATCTTATCGTATGGGTGTTTTAGTTGGCATGTCAGCTGAGGCTGCTGAAACCGGTAAAGATGTAGCTATGCAAATTGCTGCAATGAATCCGGTAGCAGTAGATGCAGACAGTGTTTCAGCTGAAGTGATTGCACGGGAGAAAGAAATTATTCTTGACCTGATGAAGCAGGACCCGAAAATGGCTGGTAAACCTGAAGAAATGTTTACAAAGATTGTAGAAGGTAAGATGAATGCATTCTTTAAAGAGCAGACTTTATTGGCTCAGGTATTTGTAAAGGATAACAGTAAGACGGTTGCTGAACATCTTAAATCTTCCAATGATGTAAAAGTTATCGAGTTCAAACGGGTTGCTTTAGGATAATCAAATACAAATTCTATTATATGAAGCGTTCCATTCCGGAACGCTTTTTTTATGAAGTCTTATCATTAAAAGTATTTTTAAAATCGACATGCATAATAGTATATCATACGAACTGGCTATATTAAAAAAGATGAAGGATGTGAATATAGTTGAACGGAGCGTCGCCACCGAAGTTTAATAGTAGTACAAGAGCAGGTTTAATAATCAATTTCCGTATCAAATTTTTCGACAAAAAAAATCCCCCTATCTTCGCTGGGCAAACTCCACATTTTTTAATCATAATTGATTAACCATACATGCTTCCAAAATACAAACGAATTCTTTTAAAACTTTCTGGCGAATCTTTAATGGGTGATAAAACGTATGGCCTAGATTCGGCAGTACTGGCTCAATACGCAAGTGATATTAAATCGATTACTGAGCTTGGTGTTCAGGTTGCTATTGTCATTGGCGGTGGTAATATTTACCGAGGTATGAACGAGGCAGAAACTGGTATTGAACGTGCACAAGGAGACTATATGGGTATGCTGGCCACCGTAATAAATGGCATGGCTTTGCAAGCAGCTTTGGAAAAAGCAGGTGTCTATACCCGATTGCAAAGTGCGATAAAAATGGAACAAATTGCTGAACCATATATCCGTCGTCGTGCAATCAGACACGTTGAAAAAGGGCGGGTTGTAATTTTTGGTGCTGGTACGGGAAACCCTTATTTTACTACCGATACAGCCGGTTCTTTAAGAGCCATTGAAATAAAAGCCGATGTGATTTTAAAAGGTACAAGGGTGGATGGTATATACACAGAAGACCCGGAGAAAAACCCGGACGCAATAAAATATGGCTCGCTTAGTTTTCAGGATTGTTTGACTAAAAATTTGCGGGTCATGGACATGACCGCTTTTACACTTTGTATGGAAAATAATTTACCGATCATTGTTTTTAATATGAATGAACCAGATAATTTACGCCGTGTTGTTACCGGTGAAAAAGTAGGAACACTGGTAAGATAAAAAGCGAAGGAATATACTAATTGACGGATCCAGGTGATCCGTTTTTTATTATCTGTGAAAATAGTTAAGTCCGTTTTTGTAAGTTTGGTTGGCATCGTAAAACTACGCACATACCATTTTGTATTTTATTTATTCATATATTTATGAATTGTTAACGTACAAAAACAAATAATCCGCATTCATAGTTTTTATGGCTCCATTATCATTAACTGTTTTAGAGATAATTATCCTTCAAATTGGAGCTGTCATACTTGGCATGGCCATTTATTTTTTCTATAGCAGCAAGAAAAGCCTGATTGAATATTCACCGGAAAATATTGAAAAATTAAAGAAACAGATTAATGAATGGAGAGAGAAGTACATGAATGAAATTGATTTGCATGGTAAAGAAATCATCAATATAAGAGCTGAGGTAAAAGATTCGGAAGCAAAACACAAAAAAAGCCTGAATGAGATTGAAGAACTTAACTGGAAGGTCATTGATTTGGAGAACCGGATTGAAGATGCTAAAAGTGAAACAGTTCCCATGGAAAAGCCTGCATACCTGAAACAACTGGGTGATGCAGGGCTTGAGCTGAGAAATCAGACAGAAAAAATAAACAGTTTATTGAGCCAGGTTGATTTTATCAAAGAGTCGGAAGAAAAAATGCAATCCGTAACGGAAGAAAACGAGCGGTTAAAAACAACGATTTTAAATCTGGAATCCTTTGTTTCAAAAAGAAATACTGAATTGAAACGAAAAAGTGAGAAAGAAGAGATTTATATCGAAATGTCCTCGATGATCAGTAATGCAAATGAGGAATTCAGCATATTGCGGGAAAAAATTCAAAAACTGGAAGCCCAGTTAATCGATACCCAAATGGACAGGTTGGAGTTTGAAAATATTAAAGAGGCCTATCAGCATATATCGAAAGATCATAAAGAATTAAGTGAACAACATAAAAAAACAGAAGAAAGGAATAACCGACTGACCATTGAAATGAATGAAGCTTTTGAGAAATTAAAAGAATCTAATTTTCAGCGTCAGCAATTGCAAAAAAAGATCAATTACATGGATGAGTTGAAAAGAGATTTGCGTACGATGTCTGATACAAATCGTTCGCTGGAAAGTCAGTTAACCCGGATTAGTGAACTGGAGAGCATGTTAAATATTTTATCTCAGGAAAAAAATGATCAACGAGAAGATTAATCAGCAAAAGATTAGCAGTACTCAAAGCTGATTAAAATCATATTTAATGCTCCTGATAAGGGGCATTGTCATTTTACTAAACAGTTTCCTTGTATTAATTTTACCAGTATATTAAAAACATTATGCAAGAAAATATTGCTTCCATACGAAAAGATTATTCGTTAAAATCACTGCATGAGAATGAGGTTAAAGCTGACCCAATAGCGCAATTTACTGATTGGTGGAATGATGCAATACAATCGGCTATTCCTGAAGCGAATACCATGACATTGGCAACTGCTTCTTCAGATGGATTACCATCTGCCAGAATTGTATTATTAAAAGAATATAATAAAAAAGGGTTTGTTTTTTTTACGAATTATGAAAGTTATAAAAGTAGCCAGCTTATTGAAAATCCGAAAGCTTGTTTATTATTTTTCTGGAAAGAACTAGAACGGCAAATAAAAATTATCGGACTGGTTGATAAAATATCTGATAAAGAAAGCGACGAATATTTTCATTCAAGACCCGAGGCAAGTCAAATTGGAGCTTGGGCATCGCCACAGAGTCAGATCATTGAAAGCCGTTCCTGGTTGGATGAACAATATCAAACCTTATCAAATGAAATGGCCGGCAAAGAAATAAAAAGACCTGAAAACTGGGGAGGATATATTGTAAAACCGGTGATCATAGAATTCTGGCAGGGAAGACCGAGCAGACTGCATGACCGAATACAATATACGCTTGATTATGACGGTAAATGGAGTATAGAGCGTTTAGCTCCATAAAGAAAATGAGGCTGTCTTAAAAGGGCAGCCTTTTTTTTTATAAAAGTAATCCACAGATGTAGAAAACTAAATTGTATTCCGAAGCAATGTTTTTGTTTTACAT
>JAYWEL010000094.1:0-4991 GCA_043779285.1 Chitinophagaceae bacterium
AAAGCTGTCAACGATCTCATCTGCAAAGCGGACAAAGCCATATATGGCATAAATCGGGTTCCGCAATTTGTTGTTCAGAAAATAAATGCCCAACGAAAAGCTGGTACTATAAGTCCGGGTGGTCAATTTACTGCATTGAACAGATACAGTATCAAATAACGACTTCATGATGAATTTTGTTTAAATGTTTAAGCAATTGTTCGGATGCAATTTTTCCGGAGATGATGGATGGTGGAACACCAGGTCCGGGGACTGTTAGCTGACCTGTGTAAAACAGGTTTTTTATTTTCCTGTTCCTAATTTTCGGTTTTAGGATGGCTGTTTGCATCAAGGTGTTTGCCAGTCCGTAGGCGTTTCCTTTGTATGAATTGTAATCTGAAATGAAATCATTCACACAATAGCTTTTCTTGAAATCAATATGTGGCATGATGACTTCATTTACCTGTTTCTCCAACCTGGAAATCATGATGTGGAAATATTTTTCCCGCATTTCTTCGCTGTCTTTTAAGCCGGCTGCAATCGGCATTAGCATGAAAATGTTCTCATGTCCTTCTGGTGCAAGGCTGTCATCTGTTTTAGATGGGCAGCAAGTGTAAAAAAGGGATTTGGATGGCCATTGTGGATTTTTGTAAATTTCTTCTGCATGCTGGTCCAACGATTCATCAAAAAACAGGCTGTGATGATTCAGTGATTTTATTTTCTTGTTTATGCCCAGAAAAAAAATCAGGCAGGAAGGGGCAAAGGTTTTCTTTTTCCAATAGTCTTCCCCGTAATTTCTGTATTTAGCTGGAAGCAATTTACTTTCTACATGATGGTAATCTGCAGATGCAATGATGGCATCACATTCAAATCGTTCTCCATTCACCTGCAATCCGGTTGCAAGATTGTTGTAAACTTCAATTTTTTCAACAGGGGTATTCAAATGGAAAACTGCACCTTGTATTTCAGCAACTTTTTGCATGGCTTCTATCACTTTTCCAAAACCTCCATGTGGATACCAGGTGCCCAGTTTTAGTCCTGCATAATTCATTAAACTATATAAAGCAGGTGTGTCTTTGGCGGTGGCTCCTAGAAACAAAATAGGAAACTTCATTAAAGCTATCAGTTTAGGATGGCTGAAAAATTTTCGCACATGCTTGCTGAAGGATGAAAAAACCTGCAAGCGGAATGCACCTTTGATCAAATCCATATCGGCAAATTCGGTAATGGACAAGCCGGGCTTGTACACCAGATTCTCCATGCCTGATTTGTATTTGTATTCCGCCTCATCCATGAATTGCCGGAGCTTCGTTGCGCTGCCTTCTTCAATCGATTCAAAAAGGCTGCAAAGGTCATTGTAATTCTCAGGTACACTGATGGACTCATTTTTTGGAAAGATCACATCAAACGAAGGGTTCAACAATTCCAGTTCATAAAAATCGGCAACGGAAAAACCGAAATCATTAATAAACGATTCAAGCACTTGCGGCATCCAATACCAGCTTGGCCCCATATCAAAGACATATCCCGTATCGGTTTTGAATTGCCTTGCCCTGCCACCTGTCGATTCATTTTTTTCGAAAACATGCACCTCATGTCCTGCTTTCGACAGGTATGCTGCAGCACTCAATCCGGAAAACCCTGAACCTATGACGGCAATTTTAGACATGTTGTATTTATTGATTATCGTATTGTTTATTAATCATTCTTCAGTACCAACTGATTTTCCAAATCCTCCACGGATTTTATCCAATGTATTTTATTTCCTGTTTTCAACTGGCTAATCAGTTTTTCATTGCCGGATAAGTGAATCTGTTTCTTGCTGAAATTCTTTTTCAATTTGTTCAAATAGTCCTGTGAGTCTTCCATTCTATCATGATGAACGAGGAAGAAAAAAAGATGATCCGGATTTATTTCTTCAACAGCACTTTGGAGTGTGTCAAAAGGCAGATTGTTTCCCAGATAAATAACCTTATTGCCTGCCTGACGAATGATGTAATGGGAAAAAAGCAAACCGGTTTCATGAAACTCGTTTTCGGGTAAAAATAGCAGCCAGCTGCTATTTGATGATTGGGCAGGTGGTAAGGCATCAATGGCCGCATATAACTTTCGGCTTATCAGGTTGCTACAAAAATGTTCATAGGCAGGATTTATTTTATCGGTAGTCCACATCAGACCCATTCTTACAAGTAATGGATAGATCACCTGTATATATGTATTTCTCATGCCAAGACGTAGCAGGCAATTCGAAAATATTTTTTCAAAATGCACTTCGTCAAATGTCGTTGAAGCTGCAATTAATTGTGATACGAAATATTCATGGGTATTCTCTTTAACCAACGTGCTTTGCAATTCAGATTCCAATAAGGCAAATAACTTATTATCCGGCATGGCACACAGTTCCGAAATTTTATAGCCGGATTCCATCAGGCTGACAATGTTTAACAATCTCCTTAATTGTGAGTTGTCATAATATCTTGTATTGCCCTTCGATCTGGTGGGTGTAAGTGCAGTATAACGTTGTTCCCACACCCTGATCGTGTGTGATTTTATGCCTGAAAACTGTTCGAGTTGCGAAATGGAGAATAAATTCATATTGTTTAAATATTAGTAAATATATTTAAACAATATGAATTATACAAATATCGAATTTGTATAATTTTATTTTTAATATACTGTTTAATAATAACTATTTAAGGTTTAATGTTAGCTGGTCATAGTTTTTTGTAAATAATATTGTTTAAATAAAATGTAAAAAATATAAACAAAACTCTTATATTTGCAATTCAATAGTTGAGGACGTTTAATTTTTTAATTTATAAAACAAAAAGAAACATGAAAAAGATTTTTATTTTACTCGCAATTGGTGCACTTGGAGCTTGCAATACAAATGCCAATGCTGAAAAGGAAACTCCGGTTCAAAACACAGAAGTAACTGCTCCGATGGAAACACCGAAAACGGTCGTAGACATTGCCATAAGTTCTGCAGATCATACAACTTTGGTAGCAGCAGTTAAAGCAGCTGGATTAGTTGAAACTTTAAGCGGTGATGGTCCTTTCACCGTGTTTGCTCCGGTAAATGCTGCATTTGACAATTTACCTGCGGGCACAGTGGAAAATTTGTTGAAGGTTGAGAACAAATCCGCTTTAGCCGGTATACTTACATATCATGTAGTTGCAGGCAAAGTTTTGGCAGCAGATTTAAAAGATGGCCAAATGATTAAAACAGTAAACGGTCAGGAGTTAAAGGTGACTATTAAAGATGGTAAGGTGATGATCAATGATGCAGTTGTTACTGCTGCCGACTTGTCTGGATCAAATGGCGTTGTGCATGTAATTGACAAGGTATTATTACCAAAGTAATTAACCACTTAAAAAGACTCTTTCTTAATCTAAAAGAGAATTTATAAATTATTTGTTTTGGTTAGTCAGTACAGCCACCTGTAAAAAGGTGGCTTTTTTATATAGTAATTGTGTCAGAAAAATTAAATTTTCTTTGGTGGCATTGGAATTAATTTACTTGTACTTTTTTTATATTCTTCAAATCCAGGATTGTTGGCATATTTCTTTTCAAGTAAAGGAATACCGGATACATAAACCAATAAAAACGTAATGGTCAGCGGACTGATGATGAAAAAAATACTGTTCGTGAATGGAATTGTAATGATAAAAATGCCCCACCACATCATTATTTCTCCGAAATAATTTGGGTGGCGGCTGTATTTCCATAATCCGGTTTGCATAATGGTTCCAGGTATTGTTTTGTGTTTAATGAAAACGGATAATTGCCAATCGGCTACTGTTTGAAAATAAAAACCCATCAACCAACAACCTGTACCGATCCATGTAAAAACACTCCAATACTGCGGTTCAATAATGACTGCATGAATTACTGGCGAAAGAATAATGAGCAATAAAACACCCTGTAATAAAAAGACCTGGGCATAAGTACGCCAGTAAAATGATTTACCCCATTCTTTGCGCCATGCCAAATACCGGAAATCTTCTTTTTTATTTTTATTTCGGAAATAAATATGCAGACTTAACCGCAATCCCCAAACAATAACAAGGATATACAACAATAATAAAACGGGTGATGATTTATAAGTTATAAAAAGATAACAGCAAATAATGATATAACCAATACCCCAGGCAATGTCTGCCACATCATTTCTTTTTTTAATCAGTGCTACGGCAAACCAACAGGTAGCATATATGATGATGATGATAAAACAATTTATGAAAAGGGCTAACATTTAAGAAATCCATTTAACAATGAAGAAGCCTGCTGTACTTACCAGTCCGGTAAGAATTGCACCCCAAAGAATATCAATAAAAACTATTCGAAGCGGCCAGTCTTTTAAAGTAGCTAAATTGGTAAGATCGTAGGTAGCATAAGTAAAAATTCCAAACAAGACACCGCTGATCACAGCTTTTATCAGCGAATTTTTTTCGATAGCCGGAAGAATGGAAAAATAAAAAATGCCTGAAATAAACAGTAAATAAAAAATAATGGCAGCTGTCCAGTTTACATTATCACTTAAAAAATTACCAAGGTATTTTCTGTACAAGTCTTTAGCAATAAAACCCAGCCAGACCATATCTATGGCAAAAAACACAACTGCTGTAAGTAGATAGCTTAAAATTAATTTTGACAATGGCATGGTAATAAAATTAAAGTAAATATGAGGGATAAACCAATGAATCTATTTTATAGGAATAAATAATGAAAATATAGATTTCATTTTTTTTTTATCAAAAACTATTTCTTCATTTATTTTGTATTCCTTTTTTATAAACGTTCAAAGCCCTTTCCCTTGCCAGTTTATGATCAACTATCGGATCGGGGTAATCTTTTGTGCCGAATTCAGGGATCCATTGTTTTATATACTCCATGTTTTTATCAAAACGTTTTTGTTGTTCTGCCGGATTGAAAATCCTGAAATACGGTGCGGCATCACGCACCTGTGCGAGCTGGCGCTCGGCGGCACCGCGGTCGGCACCGGGCTCAA
>JAYWEL010000095.1:0-2077 GCA_043779285.1 Chitinophagaceae bacterium
GCCACTGCACCCGAAACAAAGGACAATGATTTTACCTGGAAAGATTTTCAGGATCGGGTGAACAGTGAACTGGTAGCCATTTTCGGCAATTTTGTAAACCGAACTTTTGTACTGATGCACAAATTGTGTAATGGCAAAGTCCCTCCCCTGCATTTGGATGTATTAGACGAAACTGATAAAATATTGCTGGCCGAATTTGAAGCAACAAAAAAACGGGTGGAAGAAAGCTTGGAAAATTATAAATTCCGCGATGCGCTTTTTGAAGTGATTGATTTGGCCCGCAAAGGCAATAAACATATGCAGGAAAAAGAGCCATGGATTCTTGCAAAAAAACTTTCAGACAATCCGGAGAATCAAAAACTGATTGATAACTGCCTGCATATTTGTTTACAATTGACGGCTAATCTTTCTATACTCATCAATCCTTTTCTTCCATTTACTGCAAAAAAATTATTGCACATGATGAAGATTGTTGACAAGATGCTGCATTGGGAAAATGCAGGAAAAACAAAATTATTGAGTGTGGGTTATTCTTTAAGAGAACCACAACTTCTTTTCAAAAAAGTAGAAGACGAAGAGATAACTGCACAAATTGAAAAATTAAAAGCAGGCACCGTAAAACCTGTTGAAAATATTGAACCCATGGAAGAAAAAAAATTACCGGAACTGAAACCCGAAATCGTTTATGATGATTTTGCAAAACTGGATTTCAGGGTTGCTACTATTACTTCAGCAGCGAAAGTGGAAAAATCAGACAAGCTTTTGAAACTGGAAGTAGATCTTGGTTTTGAAAAAAGAACGGTTGTTTCGGGTATTGCCCTGCATTTCAATCCCGAAGAAATTATTGGAAAACAAGTGGTGGTGGTTGCCAATCTGGCCCCCCGAAAAATGAGAGGCATTGAAAGTAACGGCATGATTTTAATGTCGGAAGACAAAGAAGGGAAATTGCAATTTATCAATCCGGATCAGCTAACCGAAAACGGGTCTTCTGTAAATTAGTTGGATTCGATTTATTGGGACACATACCGAGTACGATAAAATAAATGATAAAACAATTTAAAATGAATATTAAACCAATTAGGACAAAAAAAGATTATGAACATTCTCTTGCAAGACTTGAAGTAATTTTTGATGCAAAAAAGGGAACAGAAAAGGGAGATGAGGTAGAGATATTAGGAATGTTAATCGAGAATTATGAAAAGCTGAAGTTCCCAATTGGTTATCCTGACCCGGTTGAGGCCATTAAATTTAGAATGGAACAACTTGGATACAACCAAACTGATTTAGCCAAAGTAGTTGGACTAAAGAGTAGAGCAAGTGAAATTTTAAATCGTAAAAGAAAACTTTCTCTTGAAATGATTAGACAAATACATGATAGGTTAAATATTCCAACCGAAGTTTTAATTCAAGCCTATTAAAAGCACTTCTGCCAACATGCGGTTTATATAAATATTTTTAAAGCCAGTGATTCTTTCACCGGCTTTTTTCAGTTCAATATGCTAAAAAAACTTATCTTCGATTTCATATAGTTGTTTAACTAACTAATTTTTATTTATGTCAAAACGAATCATAAAAAAGGTCGCTGTTTTAGGAAGTGGAGTCATGGGATCCCGGATTGCCTGTCATTTTGCAGGTATTGGATTACAGGTTTTATTGCTGGACATTGTGGCCCCCCCACCCCCCGAAGGGGGGAGTTCGAAACCCGCTTCCAGAAACAAGATTGTTAATGATGCATTGGCGGCAGCTATTAAAAGTAATCCTTCACCTGTTTATCACAAAGATGTTATCAAGAAAATTAGCACGGGCAACTTTGATGATAACATGAAAGATATTTCGGATTGCGATTGGATCATCGAAGTGGTCGTAGAACGTCTCGACATCAAACAAAAAGTATTTGAACAGGTAGAGAAATATCGCAAACCCGGAACCTTGATTACTTCAAACACATCCGGTATTCCCATACACATGATGGCCGAAGGCAGAAGTGAAGATTTTAAAAAACACTTTTGCGGCACACACTTTTTCAATCCCCCACGATATTTACGTTTGTTAGAAATTATTCCAACACCTCATACAG
>JAYWEL010000096.1:0-2075 GCA_043779285.1 Chitinophagaceae bacterium
GGAATTGGGCGTACAGTATTTTAAAACCAATCGGGGAGGAGATATTACGTTTCATGGGCCTCAGCAAATTGTTGGATATCCCATCATTGATCTGGAAAAATTTTATACTGACATTGGCAAGTATCTTCGAAATCTGGAAGAAGTTATTATTCAAACTTTAGCTGAGTACAACATTTCTGCCGGTCGTTCAATAGGGGAAACCGGTGTGTGGATCGATGCGGAAATACCCGGCAAGGAACGCAAAATATGTGCCATGGGTGTTCGTTGCAGTCGATGGATAACCATGCATGGCTTTGCATTTAATGTAAACAATGATCTTTCTTATTTCAATCACATTATACCATGTGGTATTGTAAACAAGCAGGTTACTTCACTGGAAAAGGAGTTGGGAATGAAAGTTGATTATGAAGAAGTTAAAGAAAGGTTGAAAAATAATTTTGCAAAAGTTTTTGAAGCGGAATTAATTGCAGCGGGTTAAAAATCTTTCGCCAGGAAAAATTTATGCTTTTCAATCAGTTTTTTGTTTTCATATAATTCGAACTTAAACCAACCGGAATGGTAGAAGCTGGTTCGGTCAATTTTCAGACTTGGTTTTAGAATCTCTTTTAATTCGAAAAGAAAACGATCATCTTCTTCAAAGAATTTTATTGAATAGTTCTTCGTCCCGGCTTCAGGTAAATTGATTTGTACATAACCATCTTTTTGTGTAAACACAAAAACGGAAGGGGCATAGACGTATGGTTTGATGGTTTGTTTTTCAAGCAATACACTATCATACATATTAATGATGATGGTTGAATCAGTTGATTTAAAAATAACGTTTGTATATAGTTGTTCAGTTGTGCCTGGTTTTTTAATCGGCAGATTAGTTTTTTCATCTACCAATCTCGTTTTTTCTTCCACGATAAACTGTTTAGTAGTATCGAGTACTGGTCTTTGTGGATTGGTGAAAATGAATTGTGCACTATCCAATACAATAAAAAGCCGGTAAAACATACTATCAGTAGGGGCTTTGATATCTAAATAGCCATTCTCTGACAACATCGGGTCAATAACTGTTAAGATGGTTTTGTAAAATCTTAAGCTATCTGAAGAACGTTGGATGCCAATTTGTTTTACAAGCGGATAACTGTTTTTCCAACTGACAATGATCCGTTTCTTTCCAAAGTTTTTTACAGTAAAATTGGGTAATGTATCCTGTGCAGATACTTGATCTATACAAAGAAAGCTAAAAAGAAAAAATACAAATGCGATTTTTTGCATCTTGTTTTTGAAAATTAATGCGTTCATATTATCGATGCAAACAAAGATAAGGGTACAGGGAAGAAAGTTTAAAAAATTAACGAACCCTTTTCTAAAGATCTGTTGCCTTGTAAACCACCACTATGAATAACGAGTAGCTCTTCTTGTTTATTGAAATACCCTTTTTTATATAAGTCGATGATGGTAAAAAATAATTTTCCGGTATAAACAAAATCAGTAGGAATATTTGTTTGCCGATAAAATTCATTCATGAAATCGAGTAATTGCTGATTGTATTTTGCATAACCACCAAATGAATAATCATGAATAATAGTCCATTTAGTTTCTTGCATTTCATCAACCAGTAACAATTTTATTTCCGATTCTATACTCCGGTTATTTTTTAAAACACTCACTCCAGTAATATTTTGATGTTCAGAGGATTTCGCAATTAATCCTGCTGTCATTGTGCCTGTACCAACAGCACAACATAGATGAGCATATTTTTCTGACGGAAAGAGATTGAAAATAGATGAAGCCCCTTTCATTCCGTTTTTTCCGTAACCACCTTCATCAATAATATAGAATTGATCTTTGACTTCTTTTAATTCAGCGGGCAATTTTTTCATCGAATAATCTTCCCGGCTAATGAAATACAGATGCATTCCGAGATCTTTAGCTTCCAAAAGTGTATGAGATAATGTTTTGGGTTCTTCTCCCCGGATTATACCTATTGATTTCAAAGCATGTTGTTTTGCAACAGCAGCCGTTGCAATGATGTGGTTTGAATAAGCACCTCCAAACGTAAGGATGGTTTGTTTGTTTTGCAAAAT
>JAYWEL010000097.1:0-2069 GCA_043779285.1 Chitinophagaceae bacterium
TACGATTATCATTAAAGAAAAAATAAAGATTTTATAACTCATAATTGTTTTTTTAAAATTTTGGATTTCGATTTTTGACTTCATGTTTCTTTATATAACAAAAATAATGCTAAATTGATTGGGTTGTATATACTGACGTTTTTAAGTACGATTAATAATATACTACGGATGTAATTTTTATATACTTTTTATTTTGGTAGCCTGTTCATAAAATAAAAACCAAAATAAACCTACCAGTATTACACCGTGCTGCCTGTCGAAAAGGCATTCAAACATACAGCCGAAAAACAATAAGGACCAAAGTGAAATAAAAAGCGTTGGCAACCTGAGAAAATTATCGAAAAAAGGAAAAGCAAAAAATAAAACCAGAATAGCGAGGCCAATAAAACCATGTATTGCTGTTTCCATTACAAACTGGTTATGGGGCATTATCCGGTTTTCTAAAAAAAGGTTGCTGTTATTTTCTTCATACTGCACACTCATGGCATGGTTTAAATTGGTGCATCCAACTCCTGTTATAGGGTATTTTTTTATCAGGTCAAAAGCAGTTTTAGATGCTTCAATCCTCATACCCATGGATTGGTAATTTGCATCTTTTTGATGCCAGATTCCTTTCATATCCTCCCACGAATTAAGCACCCGGTTATGAAACGAGCCCAGGCTATAAAATGCAATGACCGGAAGCACACAAATAGTTACCAAACTTAATATCAAATATCTAATTTTAGGTTTGTGGTTAATTATATACACGGATCCTAAAACCAAACAGGCAAAATAAAAACCGGCCAAGCCTGTACGGGCGGTAAGGATATGCAGCCCTGCAAGATTTATTATGGTAAGGACCCATAGCCATTTTATTTTATTGAACCAGGCATAAAAAGCAGAAACTATTACAGCAAATGCACAATAAACTGAAAAAGTTATATGATGTATCTGGCCAATTATAGGTATTGGTTTTGAATGCAGCACAAGGGCATTTAATTCTTTATAGTTAAGTATATAATTTATTGAACTGGCAATAGTGGCAAAAGCAATTGTTATGCAAAAAATAATGGAAACCTGTAGCATAAATTCAGTGGTAATTTTGGGTTTAAATACCAGAATTGATAAAGGAAGCATGACCAGAGGGATGCGGATATTAACATAATAAAACCAATCAGAAAGTGAACCCGCCCTTAAGCCATCCAGTAGAAATAGCAAAACGAGCAGAATGAGACATAAAAAATATTTATTAGTCGGGATCCTTACTTTATTTATAATAATTTCAGCCATGGCTGATATGAAAAGTAACGCACCTGAAATACTTGTTAAAGCCCTGGACCAGGGCATACCCGCAATTAGAATGAGTAAAGCAACCCTGAAAATAAAAAAAGGAAGATCCCGTTTATTTGGCAAAACTGATTTTAACAGCGAATTTATCCTTTTTATTCAGTTCAAGATAATCCGCTGTATTTTTAGTTATATAAAGAATAAGGGCATCATTTTCGTTTTTGGTGAAATTTTTCACAACCTTGGCATAAATGGTCTTATTATTGGCAGGATTGGTAATTAATATAACTGTATTCTCCGGTGCATTATGATGTATGACCCAATCCTTGGCCTGGTTGATGGTATTGTCTTTCATTACCTGGCCGTGTCCGGTTTCCGTTACCTTTTCAATATCGTATTCAGGATAGTTCTCCGTTACAATGGTGTACTCGGTTTTTGTTACTACAGGTTTAGCATCATCTTTTTTGGTTTCTGTTTCCTTTACAATAATTTTTGTTTCCGTAATTTTTTCGGAATCATTCTTTTCCTGTTCCCGTTTTTTCTCTGCCTCTATTTTAGCAGCCATATCATCCAACTCTTTTTGCAGCCTTTTGGCTTCGGCTTCCTTTTGAGCAATTATTGTATCAACATGTGAGCTTTCGGTCATTGGGACCAAAATATCCTGCCCATCGGATACCTCATCCGATTTCATTTTATTTAACTGCTTAAGAAAATCCACAGTGGTTCCAAATTTTTGAGCAATACTAAACAGGGTTTCGCCTTTTTTCACTGTATAAAAAACAGTAAACGATGTTTTTGGT
>JAYWEL010000098.1:0-2056 GCA_043779285.1 Chitinophagaceae bacterium
AGATTGTTTGTATTATTAAAAATTCTATTACGAATTGTGCGATTTGAGTTAATTGTACCTCTTACATTAATTTTTTGCAGAAGGGTCTGCATCATAGCGTTGTACAGAATGTATGCCGCTTAATTTTTTTACTTGTTTTACTAACTCATCCAACTCTTCTTTATCGTTGACAAAAACTTTTATATTCCCCTCAAACAGGCCGTCCTTTGCTTCAATGGTTAGTGCAGAGATATTGATTTTTAAATCTCCCGATATTAGATTGGTAATTTTATTAACAACACCCACATCATCCAAGCCAATGATCTTGATACTGGTCATGAATGATATTTCTTTATTTTTTGCCCATTTGGTTTTTACAACCCGATGCCCATAATTGGAAAGAAGCTTTGTTGCATTCGGGCAATTGGTACGATGTATAGTAAGTCCTTTACCGGTTGTTACAAAACCAAAAACGTCATCCCCTGGTATTGGTTTACAACAGTTGGCCAGATTATAAACAATCTGGTCGCTGCTTTCCCCAAAAATGATTAGTTCAGCATCTTTTTTATGAGGTAAGTGATGCTCAACATCATGTTTTTCGTGTTCCTTATGTTTTTTCTCCGGTTTCGGAATTTCAATTTTATCCCCAAGTACCTTGAAGTCTTTAATCTCTTTAAGATCAAGATTTTTTATGGCAATCTGGTAAAATAAATCAAGTGGCGATTGAAGTTTATAAAAATGAACCAACTCATCAATATTATGCTGATTAAATGCAGCACCTATTCCTTCAACTTTTCGCTGAAGGGTATACTTCCCATCTTCAGCTATTTTTCGTTTTTCATCTTTCAGCGAATCTTTAATCCGGTTTCGGGACTTGGCAGTGATTACAAAATTCAACCAGTCTTCTGATGGCTTTTGTTTCGTGGATGTAATTATTTCTATCTGATCACCGCTTCGTAATTTATGGCTAATTGGAACCAGCTTATGATTTACTTTAGCTCCTATACATTGTACCCCAACTGCACTATGAATAGCAAATGCGAAATCCAGAGCCGTTGAATTTACCGGCAACATTTTAACATCCCCTTTGGGTGTGTAAACATATATTTCTTCGGTTAAAAAGCTGGTTTTAAAATCCTGAAGGAAGTCGATAGAATCACTGTCCTGTCCCAGCATCTCTCTGATTTGATGAAACCATTGGTCAAAGCGGCTTTCATCGGCAGCAGCTTCTTTGTATTTCCAGTGAGCCGCCAACCCTTTTTCGGCAATTTCATTCATCCTCTTTGTACGTACTTGTACTTCCACCCATCTTCCCTGTGGCCCCATTACGGTTGTATGTAGTGCTTCATACCCATTATTTTTCGGATTACTTAACCAGTCACGCAAACGTTCTGGTGATGGAGAATATTCATCGGTAATGATGGAATAAACTTTCCAGCATTCTTCTTTTTCTTTTTCCTGATTAGTATCCAGGATTATACGAATGGCAAAAAGATCATAAACTTCTTCGAAACTTACACCCTTCTTTTTCATCTTAATCCAGATGGAGTGAATGCTTTTTGGCCGGCCATAAATTTCAAATTCAAACCCCGTCTTCTCCAGTTTTTCTTTGATTGGTTTGATAAACTCGTTGATATATCTTGTTCGGTCTCTTTTCGTTTCTATTAATCGTTTGGCTATTTCCTTATAAATATCCGGCTCCATATACTTCATGGCTAGATCTTCCATTTCTGTTTTGATGTTATATAATCCCATCCGGTGAGCCAAAGGAGCAAATACATAAACTGTTTCAGATGAAATTTTCAATTGTTTCTCCCTTTTCATACTGTCCAGGGTTCGCATATTGTGCAATCGATCAGCCAGTTTTATCAATATCACCCTTGGATCATCTGTCAGTGTCATTAATATTTTACGGAAATTTTCTGCCTGTTTCGAGGCATTTACATCAATGACATTGGATATTTTGGTTAAACCATCTACAATTTTTGCAATTTCAATCCCGAACTCTCTGGAGATATCATCCATGCTCACATCTGTGTCTTCCACGGTATCGTGCAATAATGAACAAATGGTTGAA
>JAYWEL010000099.1:0-26057 GCA_043779285.1 Chitinophagaceae bacterium
CAGCGTGTCGGTGTCACGTCCGACGGTGTCCTTCTATCTGGATGAGGCCGCGCGGAAACCCCGAGACAAGAGGGCATGTCTGCCAAAATTTCATCACCCCACAGTGTTTATAAGAACTTGCCTTCCGGTAGAAAAGCTTCATGCAACAAAACTAAGGTAAAACCCCATTTCATTCCAAACAATTCAATGTTTATTTTAAAACTATAGAAATTGTTTAATAATTTATATATTTGGTTGATAAATATCAAAAATCAAAATCAATTATGTCTGCTAAATTAAATCTCGACAAATTAGACTTACAGATCATACAACACATGATTGTGGATGCCGGCATTTCATACGCCGATCTGGGAAAAAAATTGTTTGTATCAGGAGGTACTATTCATGTCCGCATTAAAAAAATGCAGGAAATGGGAGTGGTTAAAGGTACCAAACTGGATGTGGATATGAAATTACTGGGTTATGATGTGATTGCTTTTATTGGGATTTACCTCGAGAAAAGTTCATTATATGATTCGGTTGCAAAAGACCTGCAGAAAATACCTGAAATGGTTCGGCTGAATTATACTACCGGTAATTATAGCATGTTTGCAGAAATTGTTTGCAAGGATATTTCGCAACTGAAGCTGATACTGCATGATGAGTTACAAAAAATAAAAGGGATTGTACGAACTGAAACACTTATTTCTTTGGAGGAAAGTTTTGCAAGAACAGTGCAGGTAAGTGCAGAATAATTTCCAATCATTTATTTTACCCGCCGGTTCTTCCAGGTATATTTTCCGGTCAAACCCAAAAATCCGGCAACAACTGTATAAAAAATATGTAAGGGTTGAAATATGAAAAAGTATTTCAACAAAAACCGCTTTTCAAAAAAATTGGCAAGAGTAAATACAAAAGGAAATTCGATAAGCGATTTCAAGAAAAGACCTATCATGAAAACATACCAAAAATCTGTTTGCCAAAATCCCAGCAGAAAAACTAAAAATAAACTAAGGTTGAAAAAATAAACCAAGGCTAACACTGTAGTGATACGTTTATCCTGGTAATGATTTATTTTACTGGCCCACCGGGTTCGTTGATTTAAAAAACCGTTCCAGCTTTCAGCAGGTCTTGTACATACAATGGCCTCTTTCGATTTCAGGTATGCTATGCGGTTAGGATATTTTTCTTTGAATTTATGCATCAGCAACATGTCATCACCGGAGGCAATATGATCGATACCCGAAAATCCACCCACTTCAAAAAAAACCTTTCGTTCATAAGCAAGGTTTGCGCCATTGCTCATGCTATGAAAATTTTCATGAACAGATGCTCCGGTAATTCCTTGTAACACCATGAAGTCGGTAGTTTGAAATAATTGTAAAAAAGAATTGTCATTTTCAATAAGTACAGGGGCGGCAATAAAGACCGGGTTTTTTTCGGCATAAAATGCAGCTATTGTTTTTAACCAATCAATTTGTGCTATGCAATCGGCATCGGTAGTTACTATCAATTCACCACTGGCTTTTTCAATACCTTTTTCAAGGGCTTTCTTTTTATACGAATTCAACTCATCTTCTTTTAACTGTATAAGATGTATACGGTCATTTACAAACCTGGAAATGATGTTTGCAGTATTGTCGGTAGAATGGTCATCGATAAGGATAATTTCAAAATTTTGTTTAAGATAACTTTGGTTGTTCAATGAAATTAATAGCCGTTCAATATTCTCTTCTTCGTTTCGGGCCGGGATGATGACTGAAATAAAAACCGGTTCCTTATTTTCAGAAATTTTAAAGTCAGGAATTTTTTTCCAACCTCTTAAATAAAAAAGGATAAGAAAACTATAAGCTAGAAAAAGCAGTAGAAAGAGATAAGTGAAAATCATGATTAATAAAAAACAAATCTAACGAAAGCTGATTAGTGCAACAAGGCAGTTCGTATTTCATCAGCATATTTTTCATTCAATACCTGGTGGCCTGCATTGAGTAAATTTAAATTACACTGTTCTTCAATACCATTCATAAATGGTGTTGCTCTTTCATACCTGATGATGCGGTCGTGTTTGCCATAAATAAATCGTACGCTGGTTTTGTACTCAACAATTTTAGTTTTAATAGCAGGCAAATCAGGTTTTAACTTTCTGAAAGCTGTCCATCGGGAATATAATTCCAACCTCACTTTTTCATTGTTAATATATACCTGTACAAATTTGTAGATACTGTTATTCACTAATCCTGTTTTATGGATCGCTTTCAATAAAATGAAAAACCAATATGGTTGTTTCATAGTGAAGGCAAATAATTTATTTCCCAACATTGTTTGCGTAGCTAACCAGTACCAGAAATTTACTCTCATTCCGTCCGGTGCAAGTAAAATCATTTTCCCGATTTTATCCGGCATGGTCTCATACAAACTTAATGCTACCCTGCCACCCAGGCTGAAACCCATCAGTGTAAATTGGTTCTCAGAACCGGGCAGGTACAGCAATTCAATTTTTAAAATCAATGCAATAATTTCTTTCAGGTCTTCAACTGTAAATACAAGATCCTCTTTCCAGCTTGTAGAACCATGAAATGGCAGATCTATGGCGATGAAACAATGGGTAGTACCGGCAATTTTTTCCAGAAAAAGAAAGGTTTGGGCATTTTCTCCATATCCATGAAAACAGAAACAAGGCAATAAGCCAGAGCCCATACTAATGTAGGAGATTGTTGAATCTTTATATAAAACCTGCGTTTGGATCATCTGCAAAAAAATTGAAATCTTCTTGTCTGGAAAATTGGAATATGCAAATTTATGATTAATTTTGGATAGTTGCACAAACAACTATATGACAAACAACCATTTTAAAAAGGGCGAATTATACAGTTTTATCACCGGTAAGGCATCTACGGCTATTGCTCGTTGTTTGCAGAAGAAATTCAATGCAGCCGGTTTGAATTTAACGATTGAACAATGGAGTGTGTTATATCATTTATGGAAACAAGATGGGATTAGTCAGCAGGAGTTATGTAATGCAACGTTCAGGGACAAACCAAGTATTACCAGATTGGTGGATAATTTAGAAAAACTGAGATTGGTAAACAGGGTCCCATCCGATAGTGATCGGCGTATAAATCTAATTTATATGACCAAACAATCTTTGGAATTACAGGAACAAACCATGAAAATGGCAGAAGAAACTTTGAATGAATCATTGGCTGGAGTACCCGATGATCAGATAGAAATATGTAAAAATGTTTTGCAAATAGTTTACGATAATCTTAAGTAATATTTATTAAAAATAAATTTCAATAGTATGAGTACCGAAGTAAAAAATAAAGCTGTCCTAAAAGGTGGCGAATGGATGATTAAAGAATCAGCACACACAGATACATTCATTCCCGAAGATTTTACCGAAGAGCATAAAATGATTTATGATATGTGCATTCAGTTTCTGAAAGCAGATATTTTGCCGATCATTGAACGAATTGAAAGTCTTGAACCCGGTTTGATGAAATCCCTTTTACTGAAAGCCGGTGAACAAGGGCTATTATCCTCTTCTTTTCCCGAAGAGTTTGGCGGATTGAATAAAGACTTTGTTACTTCAACAATAATTAATGAAGCATTAGGTGGCGGATTTTCTTTTTCTGTTGCCATTGCTGCCCATACAGGTATCGGTACGTTACCAATTTTGTATTTTGGAACAGAAGCACAAAAAAATAAATACATACCAAAATTGATTAATGGCGAATGGGCCGGTGCTTACGGTTTAACGGAGCCGAATAGTGGCAGTGATGCACTTAGTGCAAAAACAACTGCCGTATTGAGTGAAGATGGAAAGCACTATATATTAAACGGACAAAAATGCTGGATAACCAATGGTGGTTTTGCGAATGTATATACCGTATTTGCAAAAATTGATGGAGAAAAATTTACCGGCTTTATTGTAGAAAGAGGAACAGAAGGATTTACACAAGGACCCGAAGAACAGAAGATGGGCATCAAAGGATCTTCGACCGTTCAGTTATATTTCCAGGATTGTAAAGTGCCGGTTGAAAACTTATTGGGAGAAGCAGGAAAAGGGCATAAAATAGCATTTAATATTTTAAATATTGGTCGGTTAAAATTATGTGCTGCAACATTAGGTGGAGCAAAAGGCGCCATTGATATATCTGTGAACTATGCCAAAACTAGAGAGCAGTTTAAACAACCGATTGCGAATTTTGGCGCAATAAAACATAAACTGGCAGAAATGGCAATCCGCGTTTTTGTTTCGGAAAGTGCTTTGTATAGAACAGCCGATTGGATCGAGTTGAAAGAAAAAGAATTATTAGAATCTGGCCAACCATTCAATGAAGCATTGCTGGGTGCGGCAGAAGAATATGCCATTGAATGTGCTATGTTGAAAGTGTATGGCAGTGAGGTTTTAGATTATGTGGTAGATGAGGGTGTACAAATTCATGGCGGTAATGGATTTAGTTCTGAGTACGAAATATCCAGAGCTTATCGTGATAGCCGAATCAACCGGATCTATGAAGGAACAAATGAAATAAACCGTTTACTTACATTAGACATGACGTTGAAAAGAGCCATGCAAGGAAGATTGGATTTGATGGGGCCTGCATTTGCAGTACAGAAAGAATTGATGAGTATTCCCGAATTCGGATCGGAAGACGAAGGCTTATTTTCAAAAGATATGAAGCTTGTTGCAAATTTAAAGAAATGCATATTAATGGCATCGGGTGCTGCAGTACAAAAGCTGATGGCGAAAATTGAGAACGAGCAGGAAGTAATGATGAATTTTGCAGACATGGCCATCGAAACATTTAATGCAGAAAGTGTATTGCTTCGTGTTATGAAATTAGTAGAGCTGCGTGGCGAAGAAAATTGCAAAGTTTATATCGACATGATGCGTACTTATTTATATGATGCTGCAGACAGGGTAAACAAATCAGGTAAAGATGCCATCAATGCCTTCTCATCAGGCGATGAACAAAGAATGATATTGATGGGCTTAAAACGATTTACAAAAGCCGAACCGTTTAATAGCAAAGATGCCAGAAGAAGAATTGCTGATAAATTAATTGACGCAGATAAATACTGTTTCTAAAAAATAAAAGATGATTATAAAAAGGCAGTTATATTTTTAAAATTAGCTGCCTTTTCTTCTTTAAAAAACTCATTCAGCTCACGTCTTGCCCTGATTACTTCATTCAGTGTTCTTAATCGTCTACTTTCATGATAGAGCCCAAGGGTCAAAATGAAGGAGGATACAATGATGTTAA
The DNA here is from genome assembly GCA_043779285.1 of Chitinophagaceae bacterium. GTDB lineage: Bacteria > Bacteroidota > Bacteroidia > Chitinophagales > Chitinophagaceae > MGR-bin208. The sequence continues at coordinate 5,250 of JAYWEL010000099.1, forward strand.
GATGATAAATCAATATAGCATCTGCCTTGTCTGGCGTATCTACAATGTATAAGAATATATAAATGATGGTATAAATAGAATATGCAAAAAGTATGGCCGTATTAATAAGCATTTTACCCAACCGGTTTCGGCTTTTCACAATAGAGCGGATGTATTTACTGTAAATGATAAAACTGAAAATGAGAACCAACAAAATACCAGGAGCAAGAATAATTTTTACTGACTGAATCGAAAATCCCGCAAAGAAGAAAACAATTATTTCAAAACATACAAGCGCAATGATTGTAACACTGATTTTATAGGATAAAGTTTTAGAGTTTATGAGGTATAAAAGAAAAAATAAAATTAATGGAGCTTCCAGAAAATTAAAAAGTATTCCCAGGTTCTGACTAAATTCTTTCGAAACAGTTAATACTCCTTCTGTCATTAATAAGTAACATATTAAAAGAAAATGATAGATTAACAGTGCTCCAAAATTTTTGTATCGGTACAGCTTTAATGCTATCAGGGTTATAAAAGGAATAATCAAACAAACAGTTGAAAATTGCCCCATAAGTTCAAGCCACTTCATAGGATTGGTTTTAATTAGGATTTGGATATGCCATTGCTGGCATTGGTTATTTATTTAACGGGCATTGATCTGTCATAGTGTATGGATACAAAGCTTTGTTAAGAAATTCAGTAAAAGCACAAATTTCATGTCGTAATAATACTGCCGAGCTAAACGTGATTTGTGCAAAAACTATGAATTAGGATGTTTTGATATTTTATAAACAAACAGATTCAACGAGTTTTGCTTGGATTAAAAACTAAATTTTATTTAAAATACCGGGGTTCAGATAAATTTGAATGCATGTATTAATCAGCTATTCAAATATCTTTGTTCTCTTAAAAATATATTATGTCTGATTTAGTGAATGAATTTAATGATTATCGTCTTCGAATGAATGAAGTGATTTTAAGCAAGAATAACCTGGTTATGAAACGGCTTTGGAATTTGGATACAAACACCTATGAGAAAGGAGCGTTGGATATAAAAACAAAAGAAATGCTTGGCTTGGTGGCAAGCATGGTGCTTCGATGTGATGACTGTATTAAATACCATGTCGGTAAAAGTTTTGAATTAGGGATCACAACGGAAGAGCTTTACGAAATTTTTGCAGTTGCTAATATTGTTGGAGGCACCATTGTAATTCCTCATACCAGAAGAGCCGCTGAATACTGGGAAGCTTTACAAGCCGAATAAGAAGATATTTTTTTTATTACTGCCGACTTAGTAAATTGTAAAAGTACTTTTATAAACAGTTTTATTAATTCTACATATCATGAGCGATACAATAACATTACCCGTGCTTACTGCCAAAGATTTTACTACAGATCAGGAGGTAAGATGGTGTCCGGGTTGCGGCGACTATTCCATTTTGGCGCAAGTGCAAAAAATAATGCCTACCCTTGGTATACCCAAAGAAAACATTGCCATTATTTCAGGAATTGGCTGCAGCAGCCGATTTCCTTATTATATGAATACCTATGGGATGCACTCTATTCATGGACGAGCAACGGCCATTGCCAGTGGCTTAAAAGCATCCCGACCAGATTTAAGTGTTTGGATAGTAACCGGCGATGGGGATGGATTAAGTATCGGCGGCAATCATATGATTCATTTGCTCCGCAGAAATTTTGATTTGAATATTCTTTTATTCAACAATCAAATTTATGGTTTAACAAAAGGACAATATTCTCCAACTTCGGAAGAAAATAAAATTACCAAGTCTACACCGATGGGAAGTATTGATCATCCCTTTAATCCAGCGGCTTTGGCATTGGGAGCCGATGCCAGCTTTGTAGCCCGTACTATGGACAGGGATCCTAAACATTTACAAACTCATTTAATAAGAGCTAATCAGCATAAGGGCACATCATTTCTGGAGATTTATCAGAACTGCAACATATTTAATGATGGCGCCTTTGAAATGTTTACCGAAAAATCGAGCAAACCTAACGAAGCAATTTTCATGGAACATGGGTCGCCATTGGTTTTCGGGGCAAATATGGATAAAGGTATTAAGCTGGATGGTTTCAAGCCGGTTGTTGTCAATTTTAATGAAGGATTCAGCAAAGATGATTGTTGGATACATGACGAACAGGATATTTATAAAGCACAGATATTAACCCGCATTTTTGATAATCCAAAAACGGAAGGGCATCTGCCAAGACCATTTGGTGTATTCTACCAAAGCAACCGGGCATGTTATGAAGATGTGATGACACAACAAATAGAAGAAGCCAAGTCTAAGAAACCAGCCAATCTGGATAAGTTATTAAAAGGGAATGAAGTCTGGACCATCGCCTAACAGTAAAAAATAAACGAAAACTGCTCTTTTAAAAAGGGCAGTTTTTTTTGTTGTATATTCTCAAAAAGTATTTTGTCATTCAATTGAATAATAATCAAGCCATGTTATTTCTTCATGTACATCCCGATAATCCACAACCAAGGAATATAACTACCATTGTAGACGTGTTGAGAAAAGGTGGTGTGATTATTTATCCTACCGATACCATTTATGGATTGGGCTGTAGCATTTACGAACATAAAGCAATTGAAAAAATTTGTTGGCTAAAGCAAATTGTACCGGCAAAAGCGAACCTTTCCATGATTTGTTATGATCTGAGCAATCTGAGCGATTTTGCAAAACAAATTTCTACGCCAACATACCGGATGCTGAAAGATCATCTACCCGGACCGTATACCTTTATTTTGCCAGCCAGTAAACAGGTTCCTAAAATTCTACAAACAAAAAAAGATACTATCGGTATACGTATACCGAATAATAATATTACCAGAGCAATTGTAAAAGAGTTGGGGCATCCAATTTTGAGTGCATCATTACCTGGCGAAATGGTGGAAGATTATACCGATCCCGATGTGATGGTGGAAAATTTTAGAAATGATGTTGACATAGTTGTCCATGGTGGTATTGGGAGTATGATTGCTTCAACGATTATAGACTGTACCGGGGATTTGCCGGAAATGATCAGGCAGGGTGCGGGTATTTGGGAATAAAAAAAATTCCTTATAAAATTCCTTTCAGCAAAATGGTTGAATTAACAGGTAGTGAGATAGGTAGATTTTTTTATGTTACGATATACTTTCATCATCTTTCAACCGAAAACTTTTTCGATGAATCGGGGTAAGTCCAAATTTTTTTATAGCCATCCGATGTTCCAAAGTGCCATAGCCTTTATTTTTCTGCCAATTATAAAATGGATGTTTTTTGTGAAGCTTCAGCATAAAATCATCCCGGTACGTTTTTGCTAAAATACTTGCTGCAGCAATCGAAGCATATAATGAATCGCCTTTTATAAAACATTTATGTAAAATGTTTTTGTGCTGGATAAACCGGTTTCCATCAATCAATAAAAATGCAGGTTTGACATGAAGTTTATCAACAGCCAGATGCATGGCTTTTATGGAGGCTTGTAAAATATTGATTTGATCAATTTCTTTTTGACCTACTTTGGCAACTGCATAAGCTACTGCATTTTCTTCAATATAGGTTCTTAAAAGAAACCGGTTCTTTTCATTCACCTGTTTTGAATCGTTCAGTAAAGGATGAAAAAAATCTGTTGGCAATATTACAGCTGCTGCAAATACAGGCCCTGCGAGGCAACCCCTGCCCGCTTCGTCGCAACCCGCCTCTGTCAATTCTGTTTGAAATTGTAATTTCAAGTAAATGATTTTATCAAAAATAAGTGAAGATTTGTTTGCTTTATTTGTTCAACTTTACATTTATTAAATTGATTGATATGGATCAGGAAGTATTTGAAAATTTATACGGAGGATTTGAATCTGAATTGAAAGATGAAATGATCAAGACCAGTGAGATACTTCAATTTAAAGAAGGAGATCAGTTGATGCGAACCGGTCAGTATTTTAAATCTACGATGTTGCTGGTGGAAGGATTAGTAAAAGTATACCGGGAAGATGACGAAGGCCATGAGTTTTTCATGTATTATCTCGAACCGGGGAATGCCTGTGCATTAAGTATGGTGTGTGCCATCAAACAGGAAACAAGCCAGATTATGGCCAAAGCCGTAAAGGATACTGAAGTCATTGCCATACCGTTGAAATATATGGACCAGTGGATGGCGAAATATAAAACATGGTATCATTTTGTTTTGGAAACATATAGAACAAGGTTTGAGGAAATATTGTTGACATTGGATCATATTGCATTCAGGGCTATGGATGAGCGGCTGGAATTTTATTTAAAAAGACATCAGGATACATTGAAGTCGAATACGATTGAAATAAATCATCAGCAAATTGCCGATGAATTAAACTCATCAAGAGAAGTGATATCCAGGTTATTGAAGAAAATGGAGCAATTAGGAAAACTGAAACTCAACCGGAACTCCATTGAAATAATCAGCCTCTAATAGTTTTGTGACAAATGTCATCGTAGGCTTTATTAAATTTTAAGAAGTTTGCATTTCATTACAATCAGAAAAATTAGTAAGATGATTATAGAAAAAATTTATACCGGTTGCCTTGCACAAGGTGCTTACTAATCGAAAGTGATGAAGAAGCTGTGGTTATTAATCCGCTTTGTGAAGGGATGTTATATTTACAAAACGGCAAAAGAATCAGGAAAAATTGAGCTGACAGATTATGTTTGCCCGACAACTTTAGTATAATAATTTAAAAAATATCGACATGAAAATTTGGGATTTTTTATTTGGATCAAAAATAAATTTTAAAGAACTGATTGACCAGGGTGCATTGATATTAGATGTGCGAACACCGGCTGAATATCGAACAGGAAACATCAAAGGTTCGATGAATATAAGTGCAGAGCAAGTACCCGCAACGGTAAGTGATTTTATTAAAATGAAAAAAACAATCATCACGGTATGTCGTTCGGGTGCACGGAGTGGCATGGCCGCTGATTATTTAAGATCGGCAGGAGTCGATGTACATAATGGAGGAGCCTGGAACTCGCTTCAGAAAAGAATTGTTTAAACAGAATAGTATATTTATAGTCATAACTTTTTTCCAACACATAAATTGAAACGAAAATGAATTTTATAGAATGGATTAGTCAACCATGGCCATGGTATGTTGCGGGTCCTTTGATTGGGCTTACTGTACCGGTCTTTTTCCTTATTGGAAATAAATCTTTCGGCATTTCCTCTTCCTTAAGACATGTTTGTGCCGCCTGTCTTCCTGCTAATATTTCTTTTTTTAAATATGATTGGAAAAAAGAAATATGGAACCTTTTATTTGTTGCCGGTATAATGTTTGGTGGCATATTGGCCGTTCTTTTTTTCAATAACCCCAACGAAGTTGCTTTACATCCCGATTTAATGAAGGATCTGAACCAGTATGGCATTACTGATTTTAATGGGCTGGTACCAGCTCAACTTTTTAGCTGGGAAAATCTTTTCACATTAAAAGGATTTATCATGATTGTGGTTGGAGGATTTCTGGTAGGATTTGGTACCCGTTATGCCGGTGGTTGTACTTCGGGTCATGCTATTTCCGGCCTTTCGCAATTACAGTGGCCATCATTGGTAGCAACCATGAGCTTTATGGTTGGAGGTTTTCTGGTAGCCAATTTTGTCATCCCTTTTATTCTTTCTTTATAAAAGGTCACATTCAAAACAAATAATAAAACAATGGAAAATACAGATACTATAAAGTCAGCAAATCAGCATAAAGGATTTTTAGAAACCAATACCGATTTCGAAACTAGGTCTTTGGATTCAGTCTGTGTCAATGAGTCTGCATTGAATCATCCTGCCTGGTATAATTTAAAATACATGGTAGCTGGTGTTGTATTCGGCATTTTTTTAGTAAAAGCCGAAGTCATTTCCTGGTTCAGGATACAGGAGATGTTCAGGTTGGAGAGTTTTCACATGTATGGAGTTATAGGTTCGGCTGTAATGGTTGGTGCTTTGTCTGTCTGGCTGATCAAAAAATTTAAGGTTAAAACCATTTATAACGAACCTATTGAGTTCGTTGATAAAAAATTCAACAAAGGGCAGATTTACGGTGGTTTAATATTTGGTTTTGGATGGGCTATTACCGGTGCATGTCCCGGACCACTATTTGCACAATTAGGAACAGGTGCAACCGTGATTGCCGTAACATTGCTGAGTGCCATAGCCGGTACCTGGGTTTATGGGTATTTCAGAGATAAGCTTCCTCATTAAATGAAATAATCAATTGTGTTACTTTTAATAAGAAGGATAACTTTTTATTTAGCCTGCTGATATATTTCATGTAAAAGTTGTTGTTCACCCGTTAACTTTGCCCACCATGAATAGGCCTTCCGTAATTAAATCAAACAGGTATGTGGCAACCTGGATTTTCGTTGGCGTTGCCATGCTCATCATTCAGGTATTGTTGGGAGGTGTCACCCGGCTAACGGGTTCCGGATTATCTATCACGCAATGGGATGTAATAACAGGCGTTATTCCACCAATGACAGAATCACAATGGGTACTGGAGTTTTCCAAATACCAGCAATCCCCGCAATTTCATTACCTGAATTTTCATTTTAGCATTTCCGATTTCAAATTTATTTTTTTCTGGGAATGGTTTCACCGTTTGTGGGCAAGGCTTATCGGTCTTGTTTTTCTGATTGGTTTTTTCTGGCTGCTGAAAAAAAAGCATCTGAAAAAAGAAATGATCAAACCATTGTTGATCCTCTTTCTTTTAGGAGCTGTACAGGGAGCAGTAGGTTGGATCATGGTTGCCAGCGGACTGACTGGCGATGCTATTTATGTGCGTCCAACTAAATTGACTTTGCATTTTATTTTTGCCATGGTATTAGTGGTAGCAGCTTTCTGGTTTGGTTTGAAACTGATTGTACATGATAAATCAAAACTTCAAAATAAAACCTTGAGTTTGCTGACCAATAGCATGATTTTTATATTAACTGTTCAATTGATTTTTGGAGCCTTGATGGCTGGACATAAAGCTGCAACAGCCGCACCAACCTGGCCCGATATCAATGGGTCTTTTTTCCCCGAGTCGCTTTTTAGAATCAATCCATGGCTGATGAACTTCATTGAAAATACACAGATGATTCATTTCGTACACCGTAACCTGGCATACGTTTTAGTGGTGCTTACTATAGGATGGACATGGCATGCACTAAAAATTAAAACTTCTTCATCCCTTCTGAATAAATCTATTTTTTACCCGGTAGTTTTAGTAAGCATCCAGGTTCTGCTTGGTATTGCCGCATTACTGACTAGTGTAAAAATTATTCCCGGCCATTGGGCCATGTTTGAATGGATGGCACAGTTACACCAATTAGTTGCCATGCTGTATTTATTGTCACTTGTTTTAATAGCGTATCTGTTAAATTTCAAAAAAAATAATTAGCAACTCTTCAATTCAGGTTTGATGGTAGAATTTTTAGATAGTATATTTAATTACTAATCGATTATTCATTTCTAGTTTAATGCTAACATGATGAAAGCCTATTTGCGGGGTTTTATATATTCATTTCCTGTTCAATTGTTTTTTCTGCATATCAGAAAGTATCAGATATTGCTTTTTTTCTGGATATTTTTTATTGCCATTATCAGTGGGGGTGTGTTGAAAAATTTTGGGGCAGATTCCTTGTACCTGGCTCCCGAATATTTAGGAGCAACCAATTCGTTCAGCTTTGCTATTGTAGGAATATCTATCGGCATTTTTACCATGAGTTGGAACATCACCACCTTTATTTTATTTACAAGACATTTTAAATTTCTGGCAACTACAACGAACCCATTTTTAAAATACTGTATTAATAACAGTATCGTACCAGTCATTTTTTTGTTATTCTATTTTTTCAAAGCATTTTCATTTAACCGGTTTAAAGAGTTATTACCCTTTTACGATGTAATATTTCTGGCTATTGGATTTATAGTAGGATTAATATTCCTTTTAATCATATCGTTTTTTTATTTTTTTGGTGCCGACAAAACTATTTTCCGCACCATGTTGCCTATCATCAATGATCCGAAAGGGTATATAACGCACTTGCAAAAAAAATCTGTTTCTTACTCAGAAGGCCGGGCTTTAAAAGTAGAGTGGTATCTCGATTCACCCTTTTTCCGGATAAAAAAACCAAGAAATGTTTCTCATTATACACAAAGTTTTATCGACACCGTTTTTAAACGACACCATTTTGCAGCCGTAATTTCTATGTTTATTGCTTTCATTTTTCTTTTGGTTATTGGGTATTTTCTCGACATGAAAATTTTCCAGATTCCGGCCGCTGCCAGCATCACCATTTTTTTTGCATTATTAATCTGTGCATTTGGCGCCTTTGCTTATTTTCTGGAAAGTTGGGGAATTCCCATTTCCATCATACTGCTTTTTCTGGTAAATTTCTTATACCAAAAAGAATGGATAGACCCCCGAAATAAAGCGTATGGTTTAAATTATCAAAACAAAAATGAACGACCTGAATATTCAAAACAAGCTTTGTTTGCAATGATTAACAAAGACAGTATTGAAGCAGATCGAAAAAACATGATCCGCATTTTAAATAACTGGAAAGCCAAACAATCAGAAGACAAACCACAAATGATCATATTGAGTGTTAGTGGTGGTGGTCATCGGAGTGCTGCATTTACTATGAGAGTGTTACAGGAAATTGATAAGCATACAAAAGGGATGTTTCTTAATAAAACAGCACTAATCACGGGTGCCTCAGGCGGTATGTTGGGTGCAGCATATTTCCGTGAGTTATATGCGCTGCGAAAAAAAGGAGAAGAAATAGATTTGCAAAATGAAAAATATATAAATGATATCAGTGGCGATTTATTGAATCCGATGTTCTCTTCATTTGTAGCCCGTGATCTGATCTCGCCTGCTCAAAAATTTCAGGTCGGAAAATATTCTTATATCAAAGATCGGGCTTATGCATTCGAAATGAAATTGAATGAAAATACAAGAGGGTTATTAAATAAGCAATTGAAGGATTATAAAAAAGCCGAATCGGATGCTTCAATACCATTGATGTTTTTAAATTCGGTAATTACAAGGGATGGCCGCAAAATGATTATCAGTACACAGCCCATTCGCTTTATGATGCAACCAAGGCAGGATCAAGAAAGGTTTGGTCCTATGGATCCCGATGCGATAGACTTTACTAATTTTTTCAAAAATCAGGATCCCTATAATTTACGAATGTTGACAGCCTTGCGTATGAATGCAACTTTCCCTTTTATATTACCCAATGTATGGCTGCCTTCTTCCCCTGTGATAGATGTGATGGATGCGGGTATTCGGGATAATTACGGGCAAGAAACCTCCTTGCGTTTTATTGAATCTTTTGACGAATGGATCAGGGAAAATACTAGTGGTGTCATTATTATTCAAATAAGAGATAGGGCTGTGGGTGGGTGGGAACATCCGTTTTTAACTAACGATATCAGCGGTCATTTAATAAAACCTTTTTTTCTTTTACAATACAACTGGTATAAGCTGATGGATTATAGCCAGAATGATATGCTAAGTTATTATTCAGAAAACAAGGACCATAATATTCGTAAAATAATTTTTCAATACTCTTCTACCAATGAGGAAAATAAAGCGGCACTAAGCTTTCATCTTTCTAAACGGGAAAAAAATGACATTATCAATGCCATAAAAAAAGAAGAGAATGAAAAAAGTTTTAATGTATTAAAAGCGTTGCTGAATTACTGATATGAAATAAAAGCTGACTGGAAATTAAAAAAAGTTTATTTTAGCAGTTCGAAACAACATGAAAAGACATTTACACATACATCATCATCATTTCTATCCCACCAGGTAAGCAGGTATGATATTGTGTAATTAAACCATAAACAATATTAATCGAAGGGCTTACCAAACAGGTAAGCCCTTTTTATTTTAAGTATATGAAACTGAAAATAGCCATAAAGAAATCGGGTCGTTTGTTCGACGATTCAATAAAGTTGTTAAAAGAATGTGGAATTGAATTCAGTAACGGAGTAAATAAGCTCCGGGCTGAAGCAACCAATTTTCCGTTGGAAGTACTTTTTCTGCGGGATGATGATATTCCCCGTTATGTTGCAGATGCAGTTGCCGACATTGGCATTGCCGGACAGAATGTAGTTGCCGAAAAAGCATTGATGGTTGAACAGGTGATACTATTGGGTTTTGGTAAATGCCGTTTATCCATCGCTGTAAAAAAAGAGGAAAACTATACCGGGTCTTCCTGGCTTCAGCATAAAAAAATTGCAACCAGTTATCCGGTCATTTTACAGTCATTCCTCGATGAAAAAAAGATCCATGCCGAAATTCATGAGATCAGCGGTTCAGTAGAAATTGCTCCCGGTATCGGGTTGGCTGAATGTGTTTGTGATTTGGTGAGTTCCGGAAGTACCTTGTTTTTAAATGGACTGGCAGAAGCGGAAACCATCATGTATTCGGAAGCAGTATTGATCTCATCCCAAAATCTTGATTCGTTGAAACTAAACATATTGAAAAAATTAGTGTTTCGCATTAAGGCAGTTAAAAAAGCCAAACGAAATAAATACATCTTGCTCAATGCGCCGGACAAAAATCTGGAAGCTATCTGTAAAATTTTACCGGGCATGAAAAGTCCAACTATACTGCCTTTGGCAGAAGAGGGTTGGAGTTCGGTACACTCTGTTGTACAGGAAGATGATTTCTGGAACATTATTGAGGCTTTGAAAAATCAGGGTGCACAAGGTATCCTGGTAGTGCCAATAGAAAAAATGATTGTATGATAAGTATTGTAAAATATCCGGAGAAGGGAAGTTGGTCTGCCCTGTTAAAAAGGCCTGCACAGGATTATGGTCAGTTGATGAATGTTGTTGCTGAAATTATGAATGCCGTTAAACAAAACGGAGATGCAGCATTAAAGCAGTTTACAAAAAACTTTGATGGAGTCGATGTCGGGTCATTAACTATAGAATCTTTAGAATGGAATGCAGCATCAACTATTTCGGATGAATTAAAAAAAGCCATCGATGAAGCCTATGAAAATATCTGGAAATTTCATGCACTGCAAAAAAGTCCGGAGATAAGTTGTGAAATAAAACCGGGTGTTTTTTGCTGGCAGAAGTCAGTACCGATTCAGCAAATTGGTTTGTACATTCCGGGGGGGACTGCAGCATTGTTTTCAACAGTTTTGATGCTGGGAATTCCGGCACAAATTGCCGGTTGCGAAAATGTAACTCTTTGTACACCTCCGGGAAAAGATGGCCTCGTTCATCCCGCTATTCTTTATGCTGCAAAAAAATGTGGCATTGAAAATATAATAAAAGCCGGTGGAGCACAGGCTATTGCTGCTATGGCATTCGGAACAGAAACGATTCAAAAGGTGGATAAGATTTTCGGTCCGGGAAATGCCTATGTTACCTGTGCAAAAATGATGGTACAGGAATTTGGCATTGCCATAGATATGCCTGCTGGTCCATCCGAATTATGCATTATTGCAGACGAAACAGGTGATTCAGAATTCATAGCTGCTGATTTATTGTCGCAAGCCGAGCATGGAGCCGATTCACAGGTAGTGTTAATCAGTAATCAGGAGAAGTTGTTGAAGCAGGTTGTAAAAGAACTGGAGAAGCAATTAAATGATTTACCACGAAAAAACATTGCAAAAATATCGTTGCAAAAAAGTTTAATGATTTTAGTGAATGATCTGGATGAAGGTATGGAACTGGTTAATACATATGCTCCTGAACATCTGATCATATGTAGTAAGGAGAATGATCATCTTATTGCTCAGATAAAGAATGCCGGATCGGTATTCATTGGAAATTATTCTCCCGAAAGTGCCGGTGATTATGCTTCAGGAACTAATCATACGTTGCCAACCAATGGCCATGCCCGTGCATACAGCGGTCTGTCATTAGATAGTTTTTGTAAAAAAATAACCTTTCAGGAAATTACACAAAGTGGGTTAGCACAAATAGGAAATACCATTCAAACGATGGCCAGGGCAGAAGGTTTGGATGCACATGCCCGTGCAGTAGGAATCCGGTTAAAAAATATGCGTTCATGAAAAAATTCAACCTCGACTTATTGATCAGGGAAAATATCCGGAGGATGAAACCCTATGCTTCTGCCCGATCGGAATTTGATGGGATGGCCAATGTATTTCTGGACGCAAATGAAAACAGTTTGGGCTCTGCATCCAATAAACTCTACAACCGTTATCCCGATCCTCTTCAAAAAAAACTTCGGCAGAAAATTGCCGTATTGAAGAGTCTGGATCCATCTCAAATTTTTCTTGGTAACGGCAGCGATGAACCGATTGACTTATTGATTCGTACATGCTGCGATCCCGGACAGCATAATATCCTCATCATGCCTCCCACATATGGTATGTACGAAGTGGCCGCAGCAATCAATAATGTGCAAATTTGTAAAGTGCCTTTGACCACTTCGTTTGAAATAGATACAAAGAAAGTACTGGATTCAGTTGATGAACAAACCCGGATTATTTTTATTTGTTCGCCCAATAATCCAACAGGGAATTTGATGGACAGAAAATCAGTCAAAGAAATTTTAAATGCTTTCAGTGGTTTAGTGGTGGTAGACGAAGCTTACATTGATTTTTCATCCGGGAATAGTTTTCTTCCTGCGTTAAAGGATTTTCCAAATCTTATCGTGTTACAGACTTTTTCTAAAGCATGGGGATTGGCAGCATTACGATTAGGTATGGCTCTAGCTTCCGAAGAAATTATTAATTTGTTGAATAAAATAAAACCTCCCTATAATATTAATAACGCCACCGCCGAACTGGTATGTGATGCATTGGATGACAGGCTTTTTATTAACAAATCAGTTTCCCTGATAATTATTGAACGGTCCAGATTGACTAGACTTCTTTCAGCTTTAGATGAGGTTGAAAAAATATTTGAGTCAGATGCGAATTTTTTACTGGTAAAAGTAAAGCAGGCTGATGCACTTTATCAATACCTCATAGGTCTGGGTATCATCGTCCGGAACAGAAACAATGAACTGCATTGTTCGGGTTGCTTACGAATTACTGTAGGAACAGCAGAAGAAAACGATCAGTTAATTAATGCAATAAAAAAATTCAAATCATGAAGAAAGTTTTATTCATAGACCGGGATGGTACCATCATCAAGGAACCTCCGGTTACTTTTCAGGTGAACGGGTTAGACCAACTGGAATTTTTACCATATGCCATCAGTAATCTGCGAAAAATTGCTGAAGAACTCGATTATGAGCTGGTCATCGTAACCAATCAGGATGGCTTGGGCACTTCATCAAATCCTTTAGAAAATTTTGAAAAAATTCAGGAGAAGATGCTCACTATATTGAAAAATGAAGGTGTTGAATTTGCCGCGATTCATATTGACAGTTCTTTTGAAAACGAGAATCTGCCAACCCGCAAACCGGGCATCGGCATGTTGCAAAAATATTTTTCTCCACCATATGACCTGAAAAATTCAGTAGTCATTGGCGACCGGTTGACCGATGTACAACTGGCCATCAACCTGGGTTGCCACTCCGTTTTAATTCTGGATAGAGAAGTTGAATCAGACATAAAACCTGAATTAATTACAACCGATTGGAATCGTATTTATGAATGGTTGCGTAAGCCACCAAGGTCTGTAACCCACAACCGAATTACTTCAGAGACATCGATTCAAATACAATTGAACCTGGATGGAACTGGAAAATCAACCATCGAAACTGGGCTTGGATTTTTCAATCATATGCTCGAACAGATTTCGAAACATGGCAATGTAGATTTGATTGTTCAGACAAAAGGTGATCTGCACATTGATGAACACCATACGATTGAAGACACAGGCATTGCATTGGGTGAAGCTTTTAATAAAGCAATCGGTGATAAAAAGGGATTGGACAGATACGGATTCTTTTTACCCATGGACGATTGCCTGGCACAGGTGGCCATCGATTTTGGCGGACGGAATTGGATTGAGTGGGATGTGAAATTTAACCGGGAGAAAATCGGGGATATGCCAACCGAAATGTTTTTTCATTTTTTTAAATCATTCAGCGATGCGGCCCGTTGTAATATCAATATTAAAGCCGAAGGCGAAAACGAACACCATAAAATAGAAGCCATCTTCAAGGCCTTTGCCAAAGCGGTAAAAATGGCCGTTGCCCGTACCGGAAACATGAATCAGATTCCATCAACAAAAGGAATATTATGAGCTATACAGCCATTGTAAAATATAATGCAGGCAATATCCGATCGGTAGAACTGGCCTTCGAACGATTGGGAAAAAAAGCAATCGTTACAGATGACGGGGAAACATTACGAAATGCAGACCGGGTGATATTTCCCGGTGTTGGTGAGGCATCATCAGCAATGAATTATTTGCAGCTAAAAGGCCTGGATAAACTATTGCCAACATTGACACAACCGGTACTGGGAATTTGTCTGGGGATGCAATTGCTTTGTCAACATTCGGAAGAAGCAGATACCCAATGTCTGGGCGTCTTCGATCATGAAGTAAAAAAATTCATTGGTTCATCAAAAATTCCACATATGGGTTGGAATACTATTGAGCAAACAGTGAAACCTTTATTTAATAGCATTACCGAAAATCCGTTCATGTATTTCGTGCATAGTTATTATGCCGATTTGGGTAAACAAACTGCGGCAGTAACGGATTATATCATTCCTTTCAGTGCAGCTTTGCAAAAAGATAATTTCTATGGAGTGCAGTTTCATCCGGAGAAATCGGGTGATTTAGGTGAACAATTACTTAAAAACTTTTTAGCATTATGATTGAGATTATTCCGGCCATCGATATAATCAATGGGTGCTGTGTACGGCTTACCAGGGGCGACTTTGATCGTAAAACAGTGTATAGTGATAAACCGGAAGATATAGCTAAAGGGTTTGAGGATGCCGGTATTAAGCGGCTGCATCTGGTAGATCTGGATGGAGCTAAAACCGGCAAACTGGTTAATTTGGATGTGCTGAAAAAAATTGTATTAACCACTTCACTGGATATTGATTTTGGTGGAGGAATTAAAACAACGGGGGATGTGAAAGAAGTTTTAGCTGCCGGGGCTAAATGGGCCACCATCGGGAGTATGGCTGTAAAACAATCCGAACTGTTTGCAGAATGGTTACAGCATTTCGGTGCTGAAAAAATACTGCTTGGGGCCGATGTAAAAAATGAAATGCTCGTAATCAATGGCTGGTTGCAACAAACAGAAATAAATCTATTCGATTTTATTGAAGAGAAAATAAAAATGGGTGTGAAGCGATTGTTTTGTACAGATGTGGCTATGGATGGCTTACTGGAAGGACCTTCTGTTGATCTGTATAAAAAAATAAAAAAGCGTTTTCCTGATTTGTATCTGATAGCCAGTGGAGGTGTTTCGGGTATTGCTGATGTGGAAGCCCTGGAACAGGCCGGTTGCGAAGCTGTGATCATCGGCAAAGCAATTTATGAAGGAAGAATAACATTTACCGAACTGCAAAAATATTTGAACTGATGGCTTTGGCAAAACGAATCATACCTTGTTTGGATGTGCGTGATGGAAAAACGGTCAAGGGAATTCACTTTGAAAATATCCGTGAAGTGGGTGACCCGGTCGAGCTGGCTGCATTGTATGCAAAACAGGGAGCAGATGAATTGGTGTTTTTAGACATCACAGCAACCATTGAAAAGCGAAAAACATTTGCCAAACTGGTAGGAGAAATTGCACATCATATCAATATTCCGTTTACAGTGGGTGGTGGAATCAGCAGTGTACAGGATGTGGAATTATTATTGCACGCCGGTGCCGATAAGATTTCCGTTAACACATCTGCTGTAAAAAATCCCATCTTGCTCGATCAGTTGGCTGCATCATTTGGAAGCCAGTGTGTGGTATTGGCTGTAGATACCCGTTATGATAATGGGGAATGGGTTGTATATTTAAACGGTGGAAGAACCCCCACCGGAATAAAAACCACCGATTGGGTGAAAGAGGCTGTTGGCCGTGGGGCAGGAGAAATTTTGCTGACTTCGATGAATCATGACGGAACAAAAAACGGATTTGCATTGGAACTGACGGCAAGCATTTCGTCATCTGTACCGGTACCGGTAATAGCCAGTGGCGGTGCCGGAACGCTGGAACATTTCAAAGAAATTTTTACCAGCGGCAAAGCAGATGCCGCACTGGCTGCAAGTGTTTTTCATTATCGTGAAATAGAAATACCTTTTCTGAAAAATTATTTAAAGGATCAACAAATTCCCATACGATTATGATACCGGATTTTTCTAAATACAACAACGGGTTAGTACCTGCAATCATACAGGATGATAAAACCAAAATTGTGTTGATGCTGGGCTATATGAATAAAGAAGCCTATGATGAAACACTAAAGCAAAAACAGGTTGTTTTTTTTAGCCGTTCCAAAAACCGACTCTGGAAAAAAGGGGAAACATCCGGAAATTTTCTAAATCTGGAATCGATAAAACTGGACTGTGATCAGGATTGTTTATTGGTAAAAGTGCAGCCTGTTGGACCGGTTTGCCATACAGGATCTGACACCTGTTTCAATGAAAAAAACGAAAAGGGCGGTTTTCTTAATAAACTGGAAAATATTATTTCCAACCGCATTAAAAACCCCAATGAAGATTCTTATATAAGTAAACTCTATCAGAAAGGCGTCAATAAAATTGCACAAAAAGTTGGTGAAGAAGCCGTCGAATTGGTGATTGAAGCTAAAGACCAGAACGATGAACTGTTCAAAGAAGAGGCCGCCGATCTGTTGTTTCATTATCTGATACTGTTACAAACAAGGGGGATGCGGCTTTCAGATATCAAGGGTGAATTGAAAAAGAGACATAATAAACGATAATGCTTAACTGTATTTTCCAATAAGACGGAAAGCATGTTTTTCCACTTTGATATGTATACTTTCTGTCAATGCTGCAGGGTCACCATCTATATGCAACGGTGCCTTATTGATATTAATAATGGTTAACTGATCAGTCTGGAAATAAAGAATATTTTTATTCTTAAGGGTAGGAATATTTTTCTGGAGCTTGTTGAAGCCGGCAATCTGTTTCAGCATATTATATGCAAAACTGAATCGGTTTTGTTCGGGCAGAACAATGATATCCAACAATCCATCAAACAGACTGGCCAGGGGGGCAATGGTCAGATGATTGCCAAACTGGTTGCTGTTGGCAATGCTGATAAAATAAGCACGGGTTTCCAATTCTATTTCAGCAATCTGTAATTTGAAAGAATAAGTTTTCCCTTTCAGGAAATTAAGGATCGTTTTAACCAAGTAAGTGAAAAATCCCCTTCTTTTCTGATTGGCAAAATCATGAGCCACCTGTGCATCAAACCCAAATCCGCTAAGCATACATGAAAAAGTATTGTTCACATAAAATCCATCAGTAGGTTTTGATTTGCCGGTGAAAATAAGTTGCAATGCTTTTTCTGGATTGGTCGGAATGCCTGCTGCCAAAGCAAGTCCGTTGCCCGAGCCGCAAGGTATGATACCGAAGTTTACTCCGGTCATTTTTAAACTTCCAACAACCTGGCTAACTGTACCATCACCACCGGCTATAATGATATCTGTAATTTTCTGATCCTCTATTGCCGGAATCAAATGATTGTAGCCGCCACCGTCAACCGATGGCAATATTTGAAAAGCAAAGCCTGCTTTTTTTGTTTTTTCTTCAATGAGTTTTTGAAGTCCGTTTTTTTTACGGGTACCTGATATGGGGTTGATGATATAAAGAATATTCCTGTTCATTCGCTGTTACTTCAGTTCAATTGTACACAAATGTACTCTGCGAATGCGGATTCGGGCAGCCAAATCCGGATCATTGGGTAATGACCAACTGTAAATATGAAGTGTTGTACTTTTTTTAAATAAATCTTTTAATACAGCATTTGAAACTTTAAGTATCCGCAGGCTTTTTCTTTGCAGTAATTCATTGTCATGATTGTCAAACACAGCAATGAACCTGCCCCAGTCTTTTTGAGGCTCTTTTTCAATATACGTGATTACCAATTCACCCGACATTTTTAAAGAGGCTGCTGATATGGAAATACTGTTTTTCGATTTGCTTTCATCGGTGCCCGTTAAAAATTCTGTTTTGTTATGATATACCTTCCAACTGTCCTGTGCATTCAGCATGATAACAGCATTTAGTAGTAGCGATAAAAACAAGACATTTTTCATGATTGTTTATTTCAACGAACTATTAATTCCAGGCTCAATATTATTTACCAGCGTAGCAATGCACTGGCCCAGGTAAATCCGCTGCCGAAAGCTGCCAGGCAGACAAGGTCTCCTTCTTTTACTTTTCCCTGTTCCCAAGCTTCGCCTAATGCAATAGGAATAGAAGCTGCCGTAGTATTGCCGTACTTCTGAATATTATTATAAACCTGGTCATCTCTCAGTTTAAGTCTTTGCTGAACAAATTGAGCGATGCGCAGATTGGCCTGATGCGGAACTAAAAGCGATAGGTCTTTAGTAGTCAATCCATTTTTATTCAATGCCTCCATAATTACTTCGGGGAATTTTACCACCGCTTTTTTAAAAACCGCAGGTCCATCCATCTGTGGATAAAGCATGGCATTGTCCAGCATATCCTGGCTAACAAACATATCGCCATATTCCACATCCTTGAACTTGGGTCCGTTTTCGCCATACCAGTAATTGCCGTGTGCACCCGGATTGATCAGCGCTAAAACTTCTGCACTTTCTCCATCGCTGTGTAAATGTGTACTCAAAATTCCCTGGCCTTCTTTTTCTGTCGGTTGCAGAACAACAGCTCCGGCACCATCACCAAAAATTACACTCACATTTCTGCCACGTGTGGTAAAATCTAATCCGAAGGAATGTTTCTCAGAACCAACCAGTAAAATATTTTTATACATGCCGCTACGGATGAACTGGTCGGCGATACTTAAACCATACACAAAGCCGGAACATTGGTTACGGATATCCAACGCTCCAATCTCATTCATTTTCATTTCACGTTGCAACAATACACCACAACCAGGAAAATAATAGTCGGGACTAAGAGTTGCAAATATGATGAAGTCAATATCTTTTTCGGTGACGCTGGCTCTTTCCATAGCCACTTTAGCAGCTTTAACGCCCATAGTGGTAGTGTTTTCGCCATATCTTTTTGCATAGCGTCGTTCTTTAATGCCGGTACGTTCCTGGATCCATTCATCGCTGGTATCCATATACTTGGTCAGGTCGTTATTGGTAATAACTGTTTCTGGAACATAATATCCAATTCCGGCAATTTTAGATGTAGGCATGTTAATGAATGTTTGTTAGTTGTAAGAAATGCAATTTACAAAAGAATTTGGTTGATATGGTTCAAGTTTAAATAGTTGTGATATGAAATGAATGGGCGGAATAGAAATGAATACCGCAGCTTTTTTTATTTAGTACAAATTATTTATTTAATGTATAATTCAAAATTAAAATATCAGATAATCTTCATATCTTTTTTCCCGTTTGCAGCTGGCTGTGATTTATGTTGTGGATGGCTGCATATTTTTTTACGAAAACCAATAAGAGAAATTCGCAAAAGCACCTTTATATTATTAGGCGAATCTTATCTCCAACATTGAATTTTTGTATAAAATATTTTTTATTTCTTCAACCTTAAAAACTGATCAAAAGAGATAGCTATTTATTGATGATATGGGAAAAACAAAAACAAGAAATTGATAAGCATCCATTTGGCTAAAGCCAAAACTGAAATATATTTCATTGTCCTCCAGCTAAAGCAGGAGGCAATTCAATCAAAAGGTAATTCAGGAATTGCAAAAGGATTTTAAGCTAAAAAAAATTTGGATTGCTATAGCATTCGGAATTGCTTTTGTTTTTTGAATGCCACAGGCTTCAGCCTGTGGATTAAAAATGATGAAAACAAATTGGCTTTAGCCAAAATAAATTATGAAAGAAAACAAAAACACAGAACCAGATCAACCACCAGAAAAAAATCCGGAGGTAGATCAAAGCAACCTCCCCGCTGCAGAAGAAAAAATAATTTCTTCCGAAGAAACTATTTTGCCCGAATCAAATGACCATCAACTCTCAACTCTCAACACTAAACACTAAACACTAAACCCTCAACCACCGATATGGAAGTACATCATCATGCTCATACCGCCCGAAAAAAATGGACCCATTATTTCTGGGAGTTTTTAATGTTATTCCTTGCTGTGTTTTGCGGATTCCTTGCGGAGTACCAACTGGAGCATAAAATTGAACGAGACCGGGAGAGACAGTATATACAATCATTAATGAATGATTTAAAAACCGATATCACTAATATTGAACCTGTTCAAAAACAGAACCTGCTCGCCAAACAAACAGGCGATTCATTATATATGTTACTGACTTCGCCGGATTATGCAAAAAACATCAATTCTATTTATTATAATGGCAGAATTTTTTCCACCCGAACTTTTTTCAATATGAGAGATGGAACACTCAAACAACTGAATAATGCAGGCGGGCTGCGCCTGATTCATCACAAAGAAGTTGTAGACAGACTTCAGGCATACCAATATATATATTCGAAAATTGTAAAATTTCAAGAATTAAAGGAACTGCAATTAATAAATTACCGGGATGTGATGTGCAAGGTCTTTGATGTCCGTGTATTTGAAACAATAGTAATAAATGACAAAATAATAAGACCTGTTGGAAACCCTGTACTTTTTTCTCAAAACAAAGAATTGCTTAATGAACTGCTAATGAAAGCACATTTTGTAAAAAGGAACAATGCCCAGTTAATGAGAATGCTTGACGAGATGAAACAAAA
>JAYWEL010000100.1:0-11629 GCA_043779285.1 Chitinophagaceae bacterium
TGAATGTGGTTTCATCTAAAAATCCGGTTGTTTTAACACATGCAAGCGGTCACTCAATGTATGTGAATGCAAAAGCCATTGATTTGGCCGGAATAACCAGCACAACCGCCGATCCGGTAGGAGGAAGTATAGTCAAAGACAAAGAGGGGAAAATAGTTGGTGTTTTGGAAGAAACAGCAATGCGTTTAGTTAGTAAAGTTTTTGGGGAATACATGGATAAGCAAAGTATAGAGGAGCAAAAAGCTAATTGGCAAAAAAGTATTGCACTTGCAGAAGAAGAATGCCTGAAAAAAGGAGTTACTTCGTTTGTTGATGCAGGTTCTTCTTTTAAACAGGTTAGCTGGATGCAGGAATTGGCACAGCAAGCAAAACTTAAGATACGTCATTGGTTGATGGTCCGTGCATCGAACAGTGATTTAAGAGAACATGCAAACGTTTTTCCAATCATCGATGAAGGCAATAAACATCTTACAGTAAAAGCAATAAAAGTATCTCTGGATGGAGCTTTGGGTTCTTATGGTGCGTGGTTATTGGAGCCATATACAGACCGAAAAAACTTTATAGGGCAAAATACATTTCCCGAAGATTCATTGAAAAAAATCGCTGAATTTGCCTGGGATAAAAACCTACAACTTTGTGTGCATGCTATTGGCGACAGAGCAAACCGGGAAACAATTAATATATTTTCGGAGCAGATAGCCAAAAATAAAAACAAAGATCACCGTTGGAGGGTGGAGCATGCACAACATGTAAGTCCGCTGGAAATACCACGATTCAAGGAATGGAATATCATTGCTTCTATGCAGGGAATACATTGTACCAGTGATGCCCCGTTTGTACCTAAAAGATTGGGAAATAAAAGATCTGAGGAAGGTGCATATGTATGGCAATCATTTTTAAAAGCAGGTGTACTGATAAATAATGGAACCGATACACCGGTAGAGGATGTAGACCCATTGGCGTCTTTTTATTCTTCCGTTACCCGTAAATTAAAAGACGGTTCAACATTTTATCCTGATCAAAAAATGACCAGAGAGCAAGGAATTTATTCGTACACTTTGGCTAATGCATATGCCATGTTTCAGGAAAAAGATAAGGGATCCATCAAGGTGGGTAAACTGGCAGATATTGTAATGCTTTCACAAGACCTTATCAATTGTACAGATGAAGAAATTCCGAAAACCAAGATACTCATGACCATGGTTGCTGGTAAAGTGATGTTTAAGCAATAAGCATATTTAGAATCTGTATAAAAAATCCTGTGTTTTGCATGGGATTTTTTTGTTATATATATAAATTTGTATAGATTAGCTTTCTATTTCGGTTAACCGATTTAATCTGATCACTATCAAAATTGTCATATTAATTTTTAAAACTTAAACCACATTTATGAAGAAGATTCTTTTAACAACGATTCCTTTCCTTATTGTAGTAATCATGCTGTTTACCAAATGTTCCGGAACTGTAAATGCTGATTCAAAACCAGAAGCATTTATGAACGGCGGTTATGAAACCCAAGTAAAATGGGGAGAACATCTAGTAGCTATTTCGGGTTGTACCGATTGTCATACACCCAAAAAAATGACCGATCATGGACCTGTACCTGATGATGCACTTTTTCTTTCAGGTCGTCCAGCTGCAAATCCTTCTATAGATGTTAATAGAAAAGAAATGCAGCAAAAAGGATTGGTTGTAACGCAGGATCTAACCGAATGGGTCGGTCCATGGGGTGTATCCTATGCTGCTAATCTAACACCGGATGAAACCGGAACCGGGAACTGGAAAGAAGAGCAATTCATCCGGGCATTAAAAGAAGGTAAATACAAAGGACTTGAAGGAGGTAGAACCTTGTTGCCTCCAATGCCATGGGAGCAATTCAAGAATTTTTCGGATGATGAAGTGAAAGCCATATTTGCTTTTATAAAAACCATAAAGCCAATCAGTAATCTGGTTCCCGCAGTTCTTCCTCCGGAAGCGAAGTAATAAAAAATATTTTGTCTGAATAATTGATAAAGCCTGCGCTGATTGTTTAATACCATCTTGATTTACTAAATAGTCCAACGCCCGCCTGACCGGACGGGCAGGGACTATGTGTAAATCAAGATGGTATTATACCGCAGAAAAGCGCATTGGACTATTTACTGTTTATAAGCGGTATAAATAATCAGCGCAGGCTTTTTTTTCTGAATTCAATTCAATCAATTTTCCTTTATTTGTAAAAATGCTTTTCATGGTCAATGATTTGAATGGAATCAATAAAATATTTTTCATCGGTATTGCCGGTGTCGGTATGAGTGCACTTGCGCAATTTTTAGCTGGCACAGGAAAAACAGTTTCTGGTAGCGACCGGTATTTTCAGCCCGGAATGAAAAATGAGATAAAAGAAAAACTGGAAGCTGAAGGCATACCATGTTTCTTACAAAATGGGGAAGGATTGACATCGGATATTGATCTGGTAATTGTTTCTACAGCTATTGAAGATACCGTACCCGAAGTGCAGCAAGCCAAACAATTTAATATTCCCATCATCAAAAGATCGGAATTACTTGCCCTGATTGCAAATACAAAAAGAACGATTGCAGTGGCTGGTACATCTGGTAAAAGTACTACCAGTGCTATGTTGTACGAGATATTGGAGATAGCAGGCATGCAACCCAGTATCATCAGCGGTGCAGGTTTGATGAGCATTATCAAAAAAAATAAAATTGGTAATACCCATGTTGGAAAAGGGGAGTGGCTGGTGATTGAAGCCGATGAAAGCGACGGATCTATTGTTCAATATAAACCGGAAGTTGGGTTATTGTTGAATGTAGAAAAAGATCATAAAGAGTTGGATGAGCTGATGCAGATTTTTCGGATTTTTAAAAATAATTGCAGCCGTTTATTTGTGGCCAATCAATCTAATAAGCATGCAGCAAGTTTGTCGGAAAAAATAAAAAATGATTTTTCTGTAGATGAACAAAAGGATGCAGGCATTGTATCAAAAAATTTCAAGCAGTCTGGATTGACTATTTCATTTACAATTGAGGATGTGTATTTTCAATTGAATACAGTGGGCAAACATAATATGGAAAATGCATTGGCAGCCACGGCTATTGCCAAACAATTAGGTGTTCCATTATCAGTATGTGCAGATGCTTTAAAAAATTACGAAGGAATTTACAGAAGGCATCAGGTATTAGGCGTAAAAAACGGGGTGACTGTAATTGATGATTATGCACATAACCCGACAAAATGTGCAGCTTCTATCAAAGCCTGCCAACCGGTGGCTGAAAAAGTAATTGCATGGTTTCAGCCGCATGGTTACGGGCCAACCCGGTTTTTGAAAGATGATTTTGTTGAAGAAATATCCCGTTCTCTTCGTCCACAGGATGAAATCTGGATGAGTGAAATATTTTATGCAGGTGGAACTGCAGAAAAAAATATTTCTTCAGCCGATTTGATAAAGGATATTAAAGCAAATGGTTGCAAAGCATTTTTTGTTGATAATCGGAATGATTTTTTAGAAATGGTTCGTTCACATTTTACAGATAACTGTGTCTTGTTATTGATGGGAGCAAGAGATCCTTCTTTAGAAGAATTTGCAAAAAATACCTGGGAAAACGTATAAATATATTACCTCATAAGTACTGCTGTATGAAACTATATGTTAATCAGATTTTTCAGGAATGCATGGTTCGTCGTACTTTTGCGGCTAACTCATAGATGTTACATGTTAATTTTTAAGGAATTTACGTTCGATTCAGCCCATTTTTTGCCGAATGTACCGGTGGGTCATAAATGCAAAGAAATGCATGGCCATACCTATCGTTTGCGTGTGTGGATTGATGGAAAACCTGATCCTGTCATTGGATGGGTGATGGATTTTGCAGAATTAAAAAAAATAATCAAACCGGTTATTGAAAAAATTGACCATACGGTTTTGAATAATATTGAGGGACTAGAAAATCCAACCTGCGAACATATTGCTATCTGGATTTGGGATCATATTAAACCATTGGTTCCTGCATTAGCAAAAATAGAATTACACGAAACGCCTACATCGGGTGTTATTTACGAAGGTTAATTTACTTTGGGTGTTTTTGTAAATAACGGTCAAGAGAAAAATGCCCGCCACCTTCTGCAAAAAACAATATAAGCAATAATAATACGATGATTGAAAATCCAAGTTCAGAGCCACCAGCAAAAAGTCCTTTTGGTGCGTTCACAAAAAATATTGCTCCAAGCAAGATTGGCATTTGTAATAAAACTGTCCACCGTGTAAATAATCCAATGATGATGAGAAATCCTCCAAAAAGATGAACCCAGGTAATTACAAAAGCCAACCAATTAGATGAATTGATTAAAGCACTGCCTGCGATGGTGGTTTCCAGATCAGCCGTATTACTGATAAATAAAATGCCTTTTAAAAGAAGACTGAAACCTAATGTTATTCGAATTAGAACCAACCAGCGGGGGTTATGCGTCAAACTCCATTTCTCCATATTTTGAAATGTTGCCATGGCTCAAAATTTTTGATTAGAAAAAATATGACTTTAATAAGTTACGATTTTTTGAGAAGACAGCAATAAAACTTGCTTTACTGATTCAGCATACGATGAATAGCGAAATAACTGATGACGATTAATAAAAGAAATATTAGCAAAGAAATATAGAGCCAGGGTTGGTCTTTCATTTTTAATTTATCACGGAACCGTTTTTTCTTTTTCAGTTTTCTTTTGAGGTCATAATTGATCTGATTAACCAGGAAGCTGATTTTCTGATTGTCCAGTAATTTTAAACCTTCCAACGCATCATCCGAAAACTCATTGTCAATCAAATGTTTCTCCACTTCCAGTTTTTGTTCGGCATTCAATTTTCCCTGCAGGTACAGCAATAATGTTTCCTGATCGATATCGGTAGATAAATTGGTTAATATGTCTTTGTAATTTTCTGACATGTTTTTGTTCACTTATTTGGGTACTTCATTTTTTAGTTTTTTTTCAATGCTGATGCGGAGATTTCTTTTTCCATTCTGGATAAAACTTTTAACCTGCATCATACTGAACCCCAGCATTTCAGCTGTTTCCTGGTAGGTTTTCTTTTGCAGATAAAAATACTCGATACATTGTTTTTGTTCGGTACTCAATTGATTCATGGATTCTTCCATCAGCTCAAAACTTAGATCCTCATTTTTCAGTGTTTCTATTTCCTGCCCGGCATCGGTTATCAATGCATGGTAATCAGTGAATTCGATGGCTTGTTTTCCTTTTTGGCTTCTTATTTTCATCAGGCAGTGGTTTTTGGCCACCATATAAATCCATGATTTGAAAAAACTGATTTCATACCTGGGTATTTCTTCCAATGCCTTTAAAAAAACCTGTTGTACCACATCTTTGGCCTCTTCCTCATTCTGTAAATACTTCATGCCAACACCTAATAAAAGCATGCTGTACCGCTCTAATAATACTCCCAACCATTTATTGTCTTCATCTTTTTTAAAAAGAACAATCAATTCCTGGTCGGTTATATGTTGGTACTGGTTTATACGCACAAATGATAAATAATGAATGCTGTAATGATAAGATGCCGTTCTTTCCTTTTTTTCATAAATGAAGAGTAGTAGTTGAGGATAAAAATTTCATTAAGAAAATAATCCTTTGATCCATTTTAACAGCATCGAGTCCCAGCTCATCATTTTGATACCGGTATAAAAAAGCAGCATGGCAAAAATCTTTTTCAATGTTTTTACTTCAATACGTATGGCGATATTGCTGCCAATTAATCCACCAATAACAAAACCAGCAGCAAGCAAACCAATAATTTTAAAATCGATGGGAGGTCCGATTTTTTTACTGTTATAATAGTAGGATAAAAAACCAAGGATCACTACCGGAAATACAAGTACACCAAGGGATGTGCCCTGTGCCTGATGTTGTGTAAAATGTAAAAAATAAATCAATGCAGGTACTAAAATTACACCACCTCCAATGCCAACCAGTCCGCTCAGCGTTCCGGCAAATAAGCCAATCAGAAGTATCGTTCCGATGTATTGTGTTGTCATAAGTTTATTTTTTAAAAGTTTCATCATAGAAATTAATAGCATCTGTAATAATGGAAAGGGCTTTGGTTTTATCGCCAAACTCTTCCACCACAACCGTTTTCTTTTCCAGCTTTTTATATTCTTCAAAAAAATGTCTCAGTTCATTAAAGAAATGATCGGGCAGTTCTTCAATATTATTGTAATGGTTTACACTGGGATCGTTGTTGGCAACGGCAATGATCTTATCATCTGCATCACCACCATCAATCATCTGCATCACCCCAATTACTTTGGCTTCCACTAAACAAAGAGGTTGAATAGCCAGAGAGGTAATAACCAATATATCTAATGGATCCTTATCGCCACCATAAGTCTGCGGAATGAATCCGTAATTTATTGGGTAATAAAAGGAAGAATAAATAACCCGGTCCATTTTCAATAAACCGCTTGCTTTATCAATTTCATATTTAGCTCTGGAGCCTTGTGGAATTTCAATCACTGCAGTTACAATTCGCGGTGCACCTTCGCCGGGGTTGATGCCATGCCAGGGATGTAGTATATGTTGCATAATATTTATTTGTTTATTTTAAAAGACGTAAACCAAGCCAGATCGCTGCCAAACCGGTAACAACACTGGCTCCTATATAAAAAAATAATCTCAATCGGTTATATTTTATCAAACTCAACCCTTCATAATTGAAAGCAGAAAAAGTGGTGAAGCCTCCACAAAATCCGGCAATAAAAAAAGATTTAATTCTTCACCGAGAATGTTTGTACGAATCGAAAGACCCCATAAAATTCCGATTAGCAAACAACCTGTGATATGGTTAATAAATATACCAAAAGGAAAAGGAGAGGGAACCAGCTGATAAATCCATTTAGGACAAAGATACCTTGCCATACTTCCTATTCCACCGGCTAAATCTAGCCAAAATACATTCCAGGTCATGTCATTAATCCTGTTTGTTTACAAAAGAATATTTCAGATCAACCAACCATTGTTGATTTACCCGAATCACTTTCAATGAATCTATATTTTTTTTATATGAATTGGAATAGCTGACAATGGTCACCGAATCGTTCAATTGATTGACCTTGCTGATATTAATGGAAGACTGCCGATATTCTCTTTTATCTTCCGGATCCATACGTTCATTATAATTTCGTTCAAACGCATCGATATATTGCAAATTAATTGAGTCGGAATAAATATATTTTCTAGCATCCCGGTAATTTCCTTCGAGGGCAGACTGAATAAAATTCCGTGCTGCATCAATATCATTCTCCGATGCGGCAACGGCTTTTTGCTGGTCTGCATTATTACAACCTGCTGTAAAAAAAAGCAGGAATGCAGAAAGTTTTAAAAACGTTCTTTTCATTCCTGCAATCTAATGAATCTTTCTGTTTATTTAATTGCCTTTGTCTCTTGGGCGGTAAGGTTTTTGCTGGTACCCCTGATCTTCTTCATCATGATATTCTTTTTCATAAGCCCTGATAATGGCTTTCACTAAACGGTGACGTACCACATCTTCTTCATTTAATTCTACATGAGCGATACCTTCAATGTTTTTTAAAATACGAACGGCTGTTTGCAAACCACTGCGTTGATTACGTGGAAGGTCAACCTGCGTTACGTCACCGGTAATAATGGCCTTTGCATTGGCACCAATACGGGTGAGGAACATTTTCAATTGCAGGTCGGTGGAGTTCTGTGCTTCATCCAAAATGATAAAGGCATTGTCGAGTGTGCGTCCACGCATGTAAGCAAGCGGTGCTATTTCGATCGTTCTTGTACTCATATAATAGCCGAGTTTGTCGGCAGGTATCATGTCATCCAGTGCGTCATACAACGGACGTAAATACGGATCGATCTTTTCTTTCAAATCGCCTGGAAGAAATCCTAGATTTTCTCCGGCTTCAACAGCTGGTCTGGTTAGAATGATCTTCTTAACCGACTTGTTTTTCAAAGCCCTGACAGCTAAGGCAACCGCAGTATAGGTTTTGCCTGTACCTGCTGGTCCGATAGCAAATAATACATCGTTCTTTTCAATTTCCTGAACCATTTTTTTTTGGTTGGCTGTACGGGCTCTGACTGATTTTCCATTCGGACCAAAAACGATGACTTCATTCGGATTGCGATCAATGAAATGATCAACCGTTTCGGCATCATCTCCGCCGATGATTTTTTCGAAATAATTGTCGCTCATGTGTCCGTTCTTTTCCAGGTATTGTACAATCAGCTCAATTTTTTCTTTGGCTGTATCTACAATTTCCGGATCTCCACTCAATTTTAATTGTGTACCACGGGAAAGAATTTTTAACAGGGGGTATCGCTTTTTCAGCAATTCCAGTTTTCCGTTATTCACTCCAAAAAATTCGATAGGGTTTACGGTTTCAAGGTTGATAATGCTGTCTCTCAAATTTGAAGGTTTTAAGTTTTCATTAAAAATTGTTGATGGCCGGTTTACGCTGTCTTTTATTTTTAAAACAGGCAATGTTATTTTCAAAAGGTTTCTTTAAAAAGAATGCTGCAGTTGAGCAGCATTGTATGGATAACAAGTTAGGAGATAAATAAGTTGATTCCTATCTGTTTTTATTAACATTTGTGAAGAAGTTCAAGAAAAATATTGCTGCTTTTAGAGTATTATTTAAAAGATGATATATTATTTATTGCGAAAGATAATAATTCAAATGCTTAATAGAATTGAGTTTTAGTTTAGTAAATTGCAATGATCAAAATAAAAAAAGAATGTTAATTGAATCGGATATTAAACTTGGTTTTAAGGATGTGATGTTAAGACCCAAGCGTTCCACACTAAGTTCCAGGTCTGCCGTTTCATTAGTTAGGAAATTTAAATTTTTACATACCGATTCGTATTGGGAAGGAGTTCCAATCATGGCAGCCAATATGGATACGGTAGGTACTATGGAAATGGCCCGGGCTCTTGCGTCGCAAAAAATGTTTACCACACTACATAAACATTATAGCCCGGCACAATGGAAAACATTTATGGATGCACATGGTAATCAGATTGCAGAACATATTGCCATTAGTTCGGGTACTTTAAAAGTAGATGCAGAGAAACTGGATCTGATTTTAAAAGAAAATGAATCTTTGCGATTTATATGCATTGATGTGGCCAATGGCTATTCAGAAGATTTTGTGGCTTTTGTAAAATCTACCCGAAAAAAATATCCCAATAAAGTAGTCATTGCCGGTAATGTGGTAACCGGTGAAATGGTGGAAGAATTATTATTGGCCGGTGCAGATATTATTAAAGTGGGTATCGGACCCGGTTCGGTATGTACTACCCGTGTAAAAACAGGGGTGGGTTATCCGCAGCTATCTGCCATCATTGAATGTGCCGATGCAGCGCATGGTTTGGGTGGTCAAATCATTTCGGACGGTGGTTGTAAAGTACCCGGTGATGTGGTGAAAGCATTTGGAGGCGGTGCAGACTTTGTCATGCTGGGCGGTATGCTTGCCGGACATGAAGAAAGCGGCGGAGAGCTAATTGAAAAAGACGGGAAAAAATATAAACTGTTTTATGGCATGAGTTCCGAAACAGCTATGAATAAATATGCCGGTGGAGTGGCAGATTATCGTGCATCAGAAGGTAAGACAACACAGATTGCATATCGTGGAGAAGTGATAGATACGGTGCAGGATATTTTAGGTGGACTTCGGTCTGCCTGTACTTATGTAGGAGCAAAGGCATTGAAAGAATTGACCAAACGAACCACTTTTATCCGGGTGGAAGAACAGCATAATGAATGGTTTGAAGAAGAGTGAGCAAACTCATAATAGAAAACATTTAGTGTTTAAAATACCCCTTCATCCACTTCAAATATTTTAGTATTTACTGCAATGTTGGTTTGTTTCAATTATTATTTAGAAAGGTAGAATTTAATGCCTATGGGAACAAACTTCTCAATTCATTAAAATTTATTATTTCCAATGGGAAGGGTGGTGAGAATTCAAGTAATTTTTTATCTGAAGTAACCAGGTAGTTCGCTTTTGTTTTAAAGCAAAGATCAAACAGAAAGTTATCATCCGGGTCAGGTGAGGTAGTATAGCTTTTATTCAAACTTGTCTTTTCACATATCTGCCTATGCAGGCGAATAAAATCACGAACGGGAAACGGAAATTGTTTTTTGAATTTTGGACGACTCAAAACCTCTTCAATTTCATCAGAAAGTTCATCTGAAGTATAGATAATAATATCGTGATCAATAATCCATTTTACCAAATAATCTGTCCGGGCATTAATAAAATAACTTACCCAAATATTGGTATCTAAGACTACCTTAAGCGGCATTTCGTTTTTTTCTTACGATGCGTATTTCTTTTACCACTTCCTGTATCGGAATAGTTTTACGGGGTTTAAAAGAGGATAATCGCTGTGCTTCGGCAAGAATCAATTGCTTTTTTAACTCCAACGCCAGCTGTTGCTTTTCAGCAGCTGTTAATTTATTGATATAAGCATTCAGTTCTCTCGCACTTGCTGTCATAATTTGCTGTTTACATAAAGATACAAAAGAAGAAAACAAATTTTCTTAAAAGATTAGTTGTTCTCCAGATCTGCAGTTTGCTTTTCATTTGATGCTTTTATTCGCATCGGTTGAAATTTTAAATAAGTAAGCGAACGCCATAGCCATTCTTTGGTTTTTTGAAGGGCAATATGAAGACTCTTCGCAAAACCAAAAGAGCTAAAATTTTCCCACCGCACGGACTTACATTCCGAAAATAAGTATTACATTTGACACTTATTGACAAGTCAAAATACAGAAACGTGAGTTACCTAGGACAAAAAATTAGAGAAACGAGAGAGAAGCAAAATCTGCTGCTCCGGCAAGTTGCTGCACATATTGAAGTTGACACTGCGTTAATGAGTAAGGCTGAGAGAGGCGAACGAAATTTGAACAGAGACCAAGTTGTAAAACTTGCCAAATTCTTTAACTCATCAGAAGAAGAGTATATCTCTTTATGGCTATGTGACAAAGTAATTGAAGCAGTTGGTGACGACCAATTCGCCACACAAGGAATCAAGAAAGCATTAACTAAAATCAAGAATTAATTTAGATGCAAATCATTCATAAAATAGACGACTTCTTATTTACAATATTTCCTAAACTAAAAATAGGGGGGGGTAATTCATTAATAATCAGTGAGTTAGAAGAATACTATACTTACGGCCCTTTCAAACCAAAAGTTACAGTAGATAATGAATGGGTAACAATACAAATTGACACTCCAACAATAATCTCTCAGGAAGCAGACTACAGAAAAACCGTAGCACTTTGCGAAAAAGGAAAGTTTGCAGAAGCAAAACCAATTCTTAAAAATTTATTACAAAAAAATCCTACTAATTCGGAATACCATCGAATTATGGGACAAATTCTTTCTGACGAAGGCGATCAGGAAGAAGCCATCAACTCGTTGATTGATGCACTACGTTGGGATTCAAAAAACGGATTTGCTCTGCTGATGATGGGCAACATTTTTGCGAAATTCAAAAATGATGTACCTACTGCAATGAAGTATTATGACCAGGCTTTAATTGCCAATCCTAACGATAACATTGCCATAAATAACATTGGGGCTAA
>JAYWEL010000101.1:0-2052 GCA_043779285.1 Chitinophagaceae bacterium
CGGTGCAGTAAAAGGAGCTTGCGACCATGTAGAAATGGGCAACCTTACGGCCTTGCTAACCAAAATAAGACCTGCCGTTGATGATGAAACCACAACAACTGAAAACCGCAATTCGGGCAACGGAGAATTTGTAGAAAAAGTGGCTACCATCAATGTAAAGCGAACTGTAAAATCAATAATGGAACGCAGCCCCATTTTAAAAGAACTGATTGAAAGTGGACAAATAGGAATTGCCGGAGGTACGCACGATATAACAACCGGATCAGTAGAGTTCTTTCCTGACACGTTGATTGTAAATTCTAAATCTGAAGGACAAGTGCGTTCCCAAAGTAACTATTAAAAAATCATGAGCCATATTTCAAAATTTATTTTATTATCAGTACTTTTAATAAGTTTATATTCTCCGGTTGTGTATCAACCTTTGTAGCTAATTTACAAAGAACTTCTGACAAAGATGTTGAAGTATATACCACACTAAAACCAACACGGGAATCATTAGAAATACAAATAAAAAAGAGAAAGACGAAAATAAGCATTGCAGCTTTACTTAAAAAAATAGGACTATGAAAACAATCCTTGTACCAACTGATTTTTCGGAATGCTCAGCAGATGCAGTAAAATATGCCATTCATTTTGCCGAAAAAACTCAAAGAAAATTGTTGTTTTTTCATTCCACTTTTATACTTATTCCAACTAGAGGTACCGCTGCAGCCTACCTTAATGCTGTCAAATCCGAGAAAGAATTAAAATTACGTATTCTTACAGAGTTTATTGACAAAACGTATCATTCACTTAAAAAGAAAAGGGATGTGAATAATACTAAATTTCTTGTCGCATTCGAAACTTCGGTAATTGCAGGCATTACAAAAACAATCAATGATCAATTTATTGATTTAATAATCATTGGAACTCATGGAGCCAGTGGATTTAGGAAATTGTTTATTGGGAGCAATACGGCAACAGTTATAGAACGATGCTATTGCCAGGTTCTGGCTATTCCTCATAACTATAAGTTTGATGGCATTAAAACAATTGCTTATGCCTGTGCAGATTTGAATAATTTGAAAAAAGAATTGAAACAGGTAATAAAGATAAGCCAAAAATTGGAGGCATCTTTAGCAATTTTTTATATTACCAATGATGTTGAATCATTGATTAACAATGATAAATTTAATTCTGAAGTGTTTGTTAAATCTCTTTCAGAGCATTTCAAATTCCATAATATGAGTCTGGATATTGTAGATGGTGAAAAAAATATTTTAGTAAATACGATTGAAAACTTTGTACACCTCAACAAACCCGATATCCTTGCAATGTTGACGCATAAAAGAAATGTGTTTGAAAAAATATTTAGCTTTAGCAAAACAATGGAAATATCGTATCAACTGAGTGTTCCGCTATTAGCATTGAAATAAAAACCGATTATGGATTACGAAATTATTGTTTCCTTATTAACATTAATAGCCTTAGAAGTTATTCTTGGAATTGATAACGTAATTTTCATATCCATTTTAGCCAACCGTCTGCCTGAAAAACAACAAAAAAGGACACGATTTTATGGCTTAATATTGGCCATGGTATTGCGGCTGGCATTATTGGCTAGTGTGGTGTGGATAATGAAATTGGATACCGATATATTTACTATTTTTAATCAGGGTATATCCATCAAAGATATGATTTTAATAACAGGGGGCTTGTTTTTACTATATAAAAGTACCACCGAAATACAACATAAAATGGAGGGTGAAAAAGGTGACCAAACCAAAAATATCAAAGCCGCCACCTTTGCACAGGTTATGTTTCAGATATTGATAATGGATATGGTTTTTTCTATTGATAGTATAATAACCGCAATAGGAATGGTAAAGGAAATTTGGATAATGTATGTTGCCATTATTGTTACGGTTTTAATAATGCTTGTGGCAGCAGAACCAATCAGCAATTTTGTAAACAGGCATCCTTCATTCAAAATTCTTGCACTTTCCTTTTTATTGCTTATTGGGTTTGCATTGATTAGTGAAGGTTTGGGAGTAGAAATTCCAAAAGGATACA
>JAYWEL010000102.1:0-11613 GCA_043779285.1 Chitinophagaceae bacterium
TAATAACCCATGTCAATCCGATATAAACACTCCGATATTTACTCCATGTATTTTTGCACTTTTACCTGTTGCAACTGGATAAACCTGTTGTATCGGCCTAGCCTTGATCTTGGGCCGCCAATTGAAGGCCTTGCAGTACAATGCAAAAAAGTAAAAACTGTTTTGTCATGAGGAATAATTTAATGTAAAAATTGGTTAATTACGTTTGTAGCTACTTCCAATAGAAGGATCAGTAATGGAGAGGTGGTGAAAATATGCGCTATCGGTGCATAAATAAGGAGTCAAAACCGTTTTTCTTTGCCCTGTTTGACTGTCATTTATAATAACAATTGTCGCAGAATCCGAAGGATATGCAGTTAACTTAAACAAGTAATCTATCGTATAAGTGTCAATTGATTTTAGCACATTGTTTACATAGTATGAGCGTTCCCCGTTTTTGCTATAAACATATTTATGGTTGGTTCCGGTGGTTGCAGGTGTCGCAATGTGGCTACCTATTTGATAGGTAACTTCTGTATAGGTCCAGTAATAACTTCCGGGCAAAAGCTTTCTTACCAAGTCAATTGCATTTGACTTTTCATTGCAGGAAATATTCGGGAGATTCTCTTTTTTACAAGCCAAGAGTATTGTTAGCACTAAAAACAAGTATGATAATTTTGATACTGAGTAAATTTTCATTTTAGTAATTTTTCCGTTTGTTTTTCAATTCTGCATATTTTATTGACAATTCGATTTAAAGATTCGTTGCAGCAAGAATCTGCAAAGTAGGGTTATTTATATTGTCATAAGCTTCATTTTCCGTTGTAATTCTTTACCAACCGAATCTCCGCAGGGCCTCGTCGTTATTTTTATATGCGCCTGGTCCACAGCTTTGTAAAGGGTTGAGTTGAGACCCGGCGGGGAGGGATTACATAAAAAAAGCCGTCTCGTTTAAAACGAGACGGCTTTGTAAAAAATATTTTAAAATTTATTTTAATTAAGCATCAGCGGCATTACCAGCATCAATAAATCTTCGTTATCATCCTGTTCTATTGGTTTAATAATACCGGCTTTTGTAGGCGTTGATAATTCCATTTTAATTTCAACACTATCCGAAGCAGAAAGCATTTCTACCATGAATTTTGCATTGAATGCAATGGCAATGTCTTCTCCGTCGTACTGGCATTTCATCCGCTCATTGCCCTCGAAACTGAAATCTACATCCTGTGCAGCCAGTTGCAATTCGCTTCCGGTAATAGTCAATGCCACCTGGTTGGTGCTTTTATTACTAAACACACTTACCCGGCGAAGGGCACTCTGAAAATCGGCCTTGTTTACCAGTAGCTTATATGGATTGTCGGTTGGTATTACCACTTTATAGTCGGGGAAACGGGCATCAATAAGCCGGCAACTCATCTGTGTGGTGCCATGGCTTACAAAAAGATGGTTACTGTTATAATTGATGGTAATAGAATCTTCATTATCCGGCAAAGCCGCTTTCAGTAATCCCAATGGTTTGCGGGGCACTACAAATGAATCATTATTCGGACAGCTTACATCGGTTCTTTTATACCGAACCAACCGATGTGCATCGGTTGCTACAAACTGAATTCCTTTTTGATCCAACTCAAAAAACACCCCCGTCATGGCCGGACGCAGATCATCATTGCTAACCGCAAAAATGGTTTTATTGATGGCTGTTATTAATGCAGTAGCTGTCATGTCGAATGAAGTGGTTTCATCAGCCACCGGTTCTTTCGGAAAATTATCGGGGTTCTCTCCCATTACTTTATACTTACCATTGTCGCTGGTTATTTCAACGCCAAAGTTTTTATCAATGGAAAAAGTAAGTGGTTGGTCAGAGAGGTTCTTTAAAGTATCAATAAGAATCTTTGCAGGAATACAAACCTTGCCACTGTCTTTTGCATCAACCGGTAACTGGACACGCATTACCGTTTCCAGATCGGTAGCTACAACGGTCATTTTATCCTTATCTACTTCAAACAAAAAATCTTCGAGAATGGGTAAAACCGTATTGGTATTAATTACTCCGGCAATATGCTGTAGCTGCTTTAAGAGTGCAGAAGAAGAAACGATGAATTTCATGCGTATAAATTTGTTTTTTGATAGCTATATAATAACCCAATGTTTTTTTACAAATAACCAACAGAATTAATGTTGGACTGTAAACAGCGATGGATTATTTCATCTTAAAAAATGTTCAAGCGAAACTACTGATTTTTAAATAATAGACAACTTTACAATGAAAGGAGTATTAAAATTTAAAGCTAATTTCTTTCTTTTTATGTTGATAACCCGATGTACTGGAAAAATACCGAAATTTAACCCGGTAAAACAACTGTTTTTGCATAATGAATACGGAATTCAAAAAGTACACATCAAAAGAAGAGGCATTGCAAAAACTAAAACACTTTTGTAGTTACCAGGAACGCTGCCATGCCGATGTGCGGGAAAAATTATATAATTTGAATGTGAATAAGGAATTTCATGATGAACTGGTTTCTGCCCTTATTCTGGAAAATTATTTGAACGAAGAACGTTTTGCCAAAATGTATGCCAGCGGAAAATTCAGGATCAACGAATGGGGAAAACGAAAGATTCAGCAACAACTGAATCAAAAACAGATTAGTGAATATTGTATTAAAAAAGCACTGGCAGATATTGACGAGTCTGAATATTTGGATACGTTTCAAAAGCATGCCCGAAAAAAACTGGAAAGTTTGAAAAGTGGTAATCAATTCGAAAGGGCATCAAAAGTAAACAACTTTCTTTTTCAGAAAGGATTTGAAAGTTTTTTGATTCAGCAGTTTATCAAAGAAAATCTAACAGAAAAAATCGCAAAAAAATAATATGTCAGTATTAACGGTCAGCACCATTCAGTCTATCCTTCATTGGGAAAACAAAGCAGCGAACCTGGGTATGTTTGAAGAAAAAATCAAAGAGATATCTGATGAAGCCGAGCTGGTTGTTCTGCCCGAAATGTTCAGTACGGGTTTTACTATGCAACCACAAAAGTTTGCGGAAAAAATGGATGGAGAAACCATGGCATGGATGAAAAGAATTGCAAGGGTTCATCAAATCATTCTCACCGGAAGCATTGTTATAGAAGAAGAAGGAAAATATTATAACCGCCTTATCTGGATGTTGCCCAACGAACAATTCGGCTATTACGACAAAAGACATTTGTTTGCTTTTGCGGGAGAAGACAAACATTACAGTGCCGGAAACAAACGATTGATTGCATCGGTGAAAGGCTGGAAAATTAATTTACAAATCTGTTACGACCTTCGTTTTCCGGTATGGGCACGGCAATCGCCACAATCAGCCAGAAAAGAAAATGAAACCGACCAGCCCGAATTCGACGTATTGATTTATGTAGCCAACTGGCCCGAAAGAAGAAATATTGCCTGGAAAACATTATTGGTGGCAAGGGCCATCGAAAACCAATGTTATGTAATTGGGGTAAACAGGGTTGGCATCGACGGCAATAATATTTATCACAGTGGCGACAGTATGATTGTAGATCCGATGGGAGAAATATTATCCTATCAAAAAGATATTGAAGACATTTCAACCATACGCTTACAAAAAGAGATGCTTCATTCAACAAGAGAAAAATTCCCTTTCTGGAAAGATGGAGATCATTTTATGATATTGAAAGATGAATAAAAAAATACGGGCAAGAATAGCCGTTATTTTTTTTCCGCAGCCCGTATCAGTTCCAGCACTTTCTGGTATTTAAAATCAATATTATTTTTTATTGATTCTACAGTTGGTTTCGATTCTATTTCGGGGAAAATACCTCTTCCGTTTTTTGGCTGGTCTTTATTAATAACTAATTTAAATAAAGGCAACCTAAATTTTACCCGGGTATTCGGAAGTGTAACATCAGGAATCAGCCAGGCACTGTTGCCATACGAACCACCACCCGTTTCTTCTCCAACCACCACTACATTATCTTGTTTCATGACAGTCTGTATAAATAAAGCAGTGGCAGAAAAAGAGTTTCCGCCGGTAATGATGTAAACCCTGCCATCGAAATGATTTTTTTTCTTTGGTTTAAAAAAATGTCGTTCAAAGTATCCGAAATGATAGTTGCCATCGGCTTTTTTTCGGGTAGAAAAAAGCATGAACAACCAATGTGATAAATTATTTTCAATATATTTTCCCTGCTTGTTTTTTCTGGAAACCGCATACAGCGAATCGGCGATCTTAAATGTAGTATTGGAAATATATTTTGTTATCGATGTGGAATTACCCACACCCCCACCGCCATTTCCCCTGACATCAATCACTAGATCAGGAATTTTTTCCTGCTTAATTTTTTTAAAAGAATAACGAAAAAATTTTTTAAGATGAAGGCCACGGGTAAACGAATTCAAATTCATCCGGGCAATTAATCCTGTTGAATCAATTTGAAGATCCCGATCGAATTTGAGTAAATTTTTCTTCCTGTTTTTCTTTGCTCTTGATGAACCCGGCGGCCATATATTATTACGGGCCGAATCCTGGAGTGGATTATATGCCAAAACAATTATTGTCTGGGTTTGATTTAAACTATCAAGGAATTCTATTTCATAATTATCAGAAATACCGAATACGCCAGAATACATATTTCCAAAAGTTCCACGGTTGCTTAAAGCCTGGTATTTGTTTGTCAGATTATATCCATCGGAAGAAATGAAGCGGAAAAGCGAATCGACAATAAATTTTTGATCAAGCCCATTTATTTTTTTGATGATACTGCCCCGTTTTATCAAACTATCATTTCGGTTCAGATTTGACAACACAACCATATTTTCATCCCATATTTTTACAGCCAATGGAAATATTTTTCTTCGTAAAGTATCTGCATAGCGGCTATACCGGATGGATGATTGAACGGATGTGTGGCCACAGTTTATTTTGGAAGTAACATAACTGATAATTTTTTTAAATTCAACTTCAGTCATTGAATCACGTAGTTGTTCTTTCCCCCACCGGAAATATTCATCCATAATTTCTTTATCCGTATACCAATAAAGACTGGGATGTTTTTCTTTCAATATATTTTCAAAAACCGTATAATCTTTGGTTAGTTCCTGTTTCGTAAACAAATGACCCGGCTTGTATAATCGTTTACCTGCTGAGCAACCCATCATCATCAGGGCAATACAAAACGAAAAAAAATAAGCGAAGGAACGGTTAAATAAAGTCATTAAAAAATAAGCTATTTAAGGGCATTCCATCCCTGTGCTGTCAAAGGATGTTTTTTTCCCGACTTGGTAATAATATGTGTTCCTGCTTCCGGCTCAGTTAAATAACCCACCACACTTATTTGTTCATTTAAAACAAGTTTATCATGGTCGGCCTGTTTTATGGTAAATACAAGTTGGTAATCTTCGCCACCGTTCAACGCACAAGCTGTCGGGTCTATTTTAAATTTATAAGCTGCCGCTTTCATCCGATCGTCAATCGGAATTTTTTCTTCATAAAGCACACAACCCAATTCGCTTTGTTTACAAATATGCAATACCTCCGAACTCAGGCCGTCACTAATATCCATCATCGAAGTTGGAACCAATTCGTTTTTTTCAAAAAATTCTATAATATCTTTTCTTGCTTCGGGTTTCAATAATCGTCCAATGACAAAGTCTTCTCCTTCCAAATCTGGTTGCACACCGGGATGTTCTAAATAAATTTTCTTTTCTCGTTCTAAAAATAAAAGACCCACATAAGCCGCACCTAAATCTCCACTTACACAAACCAGGTCGCCTTTTTCTGCTGTACTTCTTTTTATGTATTTATCCGGCGTTACTTCGCCAATGGCCGTAATGGAAATAATAAATCCTTTTTGAGAAGTAGTAGTATCACCACCGACAAGGTCCACACCATATTTTTCGCAGGCAGCATATACGCCTTCATAAAATTCATCCAGCGATTCAACAGAAAACCGATTGCTGATGGCAATACTTATCACTATTTGAGTAGGTGTTGCATTCATGGCATAAATATCACTCAGGTTTACCACAACCGATTTGTAACCAAGATGCCGCAGGGGTGTATATGTAAGATCGAAGTGAATACCTTCAACCAATAAGTCAGTAGTGATGACCGTTTGTTTACCAAAATGGTCAATAACGGCCGCATCGTCACCAACACCTAATATCGAAGAAGCATTTTGTAATTCAATGTTTTTTGTAAGATGGTCAATCAGTCCAAATTCTCCCAGTGTTGATATTTCTGTACGTTGTTCGCTCATGATTTTTTCGAAATAAAAATGATTGTAAAATTTTTAATAATTCATTATAGCCGGGCTCGTTTTAAAAAAGAGCCTCTGCATAAAACGAAAATATTTTCTGTTTATGTTATAAAAGGCCAACTAAATTCAGGTATGGTTAAAGTTCATTATTCACCCATCTCAACATTTCATCATGTATTTTTCCGTTGGTAGCCAAAACATGTGGCTGATATGGTGAAAATTCATTCCCTTTAAAATCGGTTAACCGGCCACCGGCTTCCTCTACAATAATAAATCCGGCGGCACTATCCCATGCCTCCAGCTTGTGCTCATAAAAACCATCAAACCGTCCGGCTGCCACCCAACAAAGATCTATGGCTGCAGAGCCAAGCCGTCTTACCGGGATTCCTTTTCTTACAAAACGCTGAAATACATCCAGGGGACCATTGTCCATTTCCAGGTAAGAATAGGGAAAGCCTGTTACAAGGCATGCTTTGATCACTTCGGTTTGTTCACTCACCCGGATCGGCTTTTCATTTAATGTAGATCCCATACCCTTTTCTGCAAAGAAAAACTCGTTCATGTGTGGATTATATACCGCCCCT
Source organism: Chitinophagaceae bacterium (assembly GCA_043779285.1). Classification (GTDB taxonomy): domain Bacteria; phylum Bacteroidota; class Bacteroidia; order Chitinophagales; family Chitinophagaceae; genus MGR-bin208. The sequence continues at coordinate 6,826 of JAYWEL010000102.1, forward strand.
AAAATCATTTTTTCGTTTTTTTCCACCGCAATGGATACACAATTCAACGGAATGCTATTGGCAAAATTTACGGTTCCGTCAATCGGATCAATGATCCATTTGTATTCACTATCCTGAATAATTTCTCCGGCTTCTTCGCTTAAAATAAAATGATCGGGGAAATTGGCGGTTATAACATCGATGATTGCTTTTTCTGCCGCATGATCGGCTTCTGTCACTAGGTTATTAATTCCCTCCTTATTACTGATTTTAAATTCTCCATTAAAAAACCGGGTTATTTCTGCTGCACCAGCTTTTGTTGCCTCTATTAATGTGTTCTTTAGCATCCGCAAAGATATCTTATAGCCTCAGGAAGAAAAAGTTTAATGCAAAGCATCAAATCTGTTGGATAGAAAAATGCAAAAGAGATAAACTATTTTCGTAACCTATTTTAAAACCTACTCTTTTATACAGATGCAGCTATCCGTTATTATAGTTAATTATAATGTCAAGCATTTCCTGGAGCAATGTCTTTTTTCGGTTTTAAAAGCACTAAAAAATACGGTTGACGGAGAAGTAATTGTTGTAGACAACGCCTCTGAAGATGAAAGTATCGCGTATTTACAACCCATTTTCCCATCAGTTAGCTTTATTTCAAATAAAGAAAATCTGGGTTTTGCAAAAGCCTGTAACCAGGGAATGCGAAAAGCAAGCGGAGAATTTATTCTCTTTTTAAATCCGGATTGTTTGGTTCCGGAAGATTGTTTTGAAAAATGCATTCTGTTTTTTGAAAACAATCCGCAAGCCGGTGCACTTGGTATTCGGATGGTGGACGGAAAAGGAAATTTTTTGAAAGAATCCAAAAGGTCATTTCCATCACCGGCTACTTCCTTTTTTAAATTGGCAGGATTTGCCGGATTATTTCCACACACAAAACCGTTTGCCAATTATTACCTTGGACACTTGGATGAAAATAAAAATCATGAAGTAGATGTATTAGCCGGAGCTTTTTTCATGTTACGAAAAGAGGTTCATGAAAAAACGAAAGGATTTGATGAAGATTTTTTTATGTATGGCGAAGATATTGATTTGAGCTATCGGGTACAGGAATGCGGGTTTAAGAACTACTACCTGGCCGATAGCTCCATCATACATTTTAAAGGAGAAAGCACAAAAAGTAAGAACATCAATTATGTAAAGATGTTTTATAAAGCCATGAGTATATTTGTTCGCAAACACTATGGCAGCAGCCGGGCGGGAGTATATAATTTATTGATTCAGTTTGCCATTGCAGTAAGTGCTGTATTTTCTGCTATCAGAAATCTTATACGAAAAAACGGTTTGCCGCTGATTGATGCCGGACTGATTCTACTTTCTTTTTTTCTAATAAAAAATATCTGGAACCAATATATAAAAGAGGAAATCATTTATGATAAAGGCTTGATTTGGATTGCCTTTCCGGCTTATACAATCGTTTACCTGGTGACGGCTTATTATGCCGGTTTGTACGATCGCTGGTATCGACGGGTTAGTTTGATCAAATCTACTGCCATTGCAGGTCTTGTATTATTATCGGCATATGCATTATTATCCGAGGATCTGCGTTTCTCAAGAGGCATCATTTTATTTGGTTCCTTATTTTCTTTTTTATTAATAAGTATTCAGCGTTGGATTTTAGTCCAATTGAATGTGTTGAGTGCGGGCAAAGAAAAAGATGCATTGAATACCCTGATTGTTGGTTCGAAAGAAGAATTTGAAAGAACTATCACATTAATGAAAAATGCCGGTTTCGATGAAAAGGTTTTGGGAAGACTGACGGTTGATGAAAATGATCGTGACGGAATTGGTTTTTGGAAAGACCTGAAAATGATTTCAAAAAGCTTACCAGTAAAAGAAATTATTTTTTGCGAGGGAACGCTTTCATTTTCAGAAATAATGGCTGATCTGAAAAAAATTCCCGGCTATTGCAAGGTTAAATTCCACGCATCCGGAAGTTTCAGTATAGTGGGAAGCGATTCAAAAAATCAATCCGGCGAATCGGTTTCTGTTGAAAATAGGTATAAACTGGCCGATCCCTTTTACAGAAGAATAAAGCGATTGATTGATATGAGTGTTTCCCTGTTTTTTTTATTAACTTTTCCAATTCTTATTTTTTTTATAAAAAAACCGATCTCCTTTTTATCCAATTGCTTCCAGGTTTTATTTGCCAAAAAATCCTGGGTGGGCTATGCAACAACTCAAAAACAATTGCCCGTTTTGAGAAATGCTGTAATCAAAGGAACGACAAACCACTCATCACAAAAACAGGTATTCAACGATCAGCGTTTGCAGATTGCCGATCAGCTATATGCCAGAGAATACCATGCTTCGAAAGACCTGCAACTGATCTATGAATTCTATAAACGGCTCGGTGAATAATGTACAATTTCGATAAAGCCCATTGACAAATCAACAAACCTTAACTTTATCGACTTAATATCAATGAATTGACTCCATGGCATCCATAATAGACATAAAAATTCCAAGAGCAATTGCTGCAGCACTCAATATACCGGTCAATGATCCGCGCAGGCAACAGACCAAGGTGCTAAAAAAATTATTGAAAAAATCATGCTTCACAGAGTTTGGACAGAAGTATGAATTTGATTCTATATTGATGAACCGGCATCCCGTAAAAAATTTTCAGGAAACAGTACCCATACACGATTACAATAAAATTTATGAAGAGTGGTGGAAGAAAACACTGGATGGTATACCCGATGTAACCTGGCCGGGGAAAATAAAATTTTATGCACTGAGTTCGGGCACTTCCGAATCGGCCAGTAAATATATTCCGGTTACAAAAGATATGTTGCGCAGCAATAATATCAATTACTACCGGCAATTACTGAGTTTACTGAGTTATGATAACCTGCCCCGAAATGCCGTGACCAAAGGTTTTTTGATGCTGGGCGGCGCAACCGATTTAACAAAGGATAACGCCGGTTGGTTTGCCGGCGACCTGAGTGGGATATTAGCCAAGAACCGGCCGTTTTGGTTTCAAACTTTTTACAAACCCGGTGGCCGTATTGCAGCTATTAAAGATTGGAATCAAAAACTGCACGAAATTGTAGAACATGCCCGGGAGTGGGATATTGGCTATATTGTTGGCGTACCAGCCTGGTGCCAAATGTGTATAGAGATGGTGATTGCGCATTATAAAGTCAAAAATATTCACGAAATATGGCCCAACTTCGGATTTTTTGTACATGGCGGTGTAGCTTTTGAGCCCTATAAAAAATCGTTTGAAAAATTATTGGGCAAACCCATTGTTTACATCGAAAACTATTTATCCAGCGAAGGTTTTATTGGCTATAAAGACCGGGAGAATGCCAGGGGTATGAAACTTATTTTGGATAATAATATTTTCATGGAGTTTATTCCTTTTGATGATAAGAATTTTGATGGCGAAGGAAAAATGACCGAAAACCCCGAAGCTTTGATGATACATGAAGTGGAAGAAGGAAAAGATTATGCCTTAGTACTGAGTAATAATTCCGGCGCATGGCGTTACCTGTTGGGAGATACAATCCGCTTTGTTGACCTGGATAAAAATGAAGTAGTGATTACCGGACGGACCAAACATTTTTTAAGCCTTGTAGGAGAACATTTAAGTGTAGAAAATATCAATAAGGCCGTTGAGTTGGTTTCGGAAGAAATGAATATTTCTATTCCGGAATTTACGGTGGTCGGATTTCCTTACGAAAACATGTTTGCACATAAATGGTATGTTGCTTGCGACGATCAGGTGGATTCGGATAAACTGATCAAACGGATTGATGAACATCTCTGCCGGCTGAACGATGATTATGCTGTAGAAAGAGGCAGTGCACTGAAAGAAATTTTTATTGAAGTCCTCTCCGAAGACCGGTTCATGAAGTTTATGGAAATAAAAGGAAAGGTTGGAAGCCAGCATAAATTTCCCCGGGTGTTGAAAGGAAAAATGCTGGAAGAGTGGATTCATTTTCTGGAAAACGGAAAGGGTTAACAGCAGTTTAAGATATCATTGTAAAACCCCTTTCGCTGTTTGTAAAGAGGTTTTTATATTTATACTTGTTTAAGACAAAACATATTTGAAGCCATTACTTCTCAGCAACGTCTCTCCACGGGTTTGTGTGTTAGCAGAGGACGTTGCGTTATTTGAAAGTGCTAACTTTATTCGATGCCGGTTAAACAAAGGATACGATATACCTACGGCACATTTTTTATAACTTTTACCTGCCATCAATGGCTGCCGCTGATTGATAAAGTAAACGGCTACGAACTTATTTACCATTGGTTCGACTATTTAAAAAGTAAAGGACATTACATAAACGGGTATATAATAATGCCCAACCATGTAGAAGCAAAACGGAAAGCCAATAAAAAACTGCATGAAGTATGGGAGCTATCTTTTGACTGGAAGGAATGCCGGAGTTGGGAATTTATTAGTCAAAAGCTAAGTTATATTCACGACAACCCCTGTTCAAAAAAATGGAACCAGTGCAACAGCCCGGTTGAATACCCACATAGTTCTGCCAAATTTTATATTGCAGGAGAACAGGGAGTTTACCCAGTTACTAATTTTATGGAAATGGAAGATGTGGCGTTTACAAAAAGAAACAATTTTTCGTTACTGACGCAACCTCCTCGGCTAACATACAAATCTGGGGAGAGACGTTGCAGAAAAAGAAAAAATCCAAAATTGAAAGGATGGGGTGACAAATGGCTGGGACGTAAAAAACTTCTTTGGGATGCAAAGAACATGAAGATCACCAACTTTGATGAAGC
>JAYWEL010000103.1:0-4894 GCA_043779285.1 Chitinophagaceae bacterium
TATATGTTATGCGGTTTTATTAGTGATTCTTCTCAATTTGCATATTGGATCTGTGGCATGGCTTTTCTGCCTTTTGTTTTTCTTTTTTTCCTAAAGACTCTTCGTGAGGGTTCGTTTGCTTCTATATTATTACTTGCATTCTCACTTTATTTACTGTTTGTTACAGGGTACCCCGGGGAGTTTATCATCATAGTCTATTTCTTACTAGCCTATTTCATATTACATCTTTTCCAAAACAAAAAAGATGTATTGAAGATTTTAAAATTCATGTTTTTGGGTGTTTTTATCTTTTGTTTATTTTCTTTACCGGCCATTATTGCTTACTTCTCCGGACTTAATTATATAACAAGAGGATCTTCAGTTAGTCTTGAACTTGCCTTGTCTAACTCAATGCATCCATTCAACCTTATCTCCTATTTTTTCCCTTTAGCAGTTTGGAAATTGCCAATTATAGAAACAGATATCCTGGGTAGAAATTCTTTCATTGGATTGCTTCCATTTATCCTGATCCTTGTTTCCTTTTTTATAAAAACTAAAAAACCACTACTCGCATTTTTAAAATGGGTTTTCATCCTGTCAATTATTTTAAGTTTGGGTAAATACGGAGTTCTCAGCTCTGTCACTTATTATATTCTTCCTTATATGGATACTTTCCGGCACCCTTCCATGTTTAGATTCCTAACAATTTTTTGTGGAGTGCTGATAGCTGCCATTACTTTAAATGATTTTGTTTTAAAACAAGACCTAAGTTCTCAAAAGAAAAAAGCTTTCTGGATTATTATATCCCTGACGATCTTAACATCAATTGCCATATTAATTTTAAGTTCTTCAGATTTTTTCAGATTACTACCAGCTTCCTTTAGTACAACTGATTTGAAATCGTGGCTGGATCAATCATCAATAAAAAACTGGCTTGTACTTGAGTTATTGATCCAGATCCCGTTTGTGATTCTTAATTACAGGTATTTTGTCAAAAATATAAATCTCAATATTATTTTAGCATTTACCGTAGTCAACAGTATCATTCATACTATGCTGCTACAGCCTGTCACAGTAGTAAGCACGGAAACCGTTTCATCTTTTGAATCAAAGATCAATTCACTTAAAGTTGATGGATTTCCAATCCCTGATCTGAATGCAACAATTCTTTCAAACAGTATAAGCGGAGAAAATACAATTCCAAAATACGGACCGGCAAATATGTTTAACAAAAAACATGGATTTCAATTTGATTTTGTTACTCCCGGTCCTTTGATCTCTCATGAAAAATTCATGAACACAAAAAATCTTCATCAGGCTATTTTTAATTTTCCTCTTTTGTACAGAGCTGATACAGCTATTCTTTCCAAAGATTCTTTGGAATTGCCCTCAACTAAAAAATTTGTAATATCTCATGACTCATCATTACTAACTTATATCAATTCAACTGTTGAAGACACAATATATAATTTCAGGATGCTGAAATACAATCCTGCAGTATGGGAGTTCGAAGTTTCAAATTCTGTTCCCGGGTTTTTCTCATTGAACCAGAATTATTATCCAAAGTGGGAGTTAACCGTTAATGGGAAAAAGGAAGAAATATATTTATGTAACCAAAGCTTGATAGGTTTTAAACTACAACCCGGAAAAAATTTAGTCATACTTGAATTCAGAGATGATAAAGTAATGAACGCTTTTTACCTTCAATTATTTTTATGGGTGTTGATCCTGGCCTACTTTATCTTTCTTTTATTGAAACAAAGTAAACTCTAAATAATCTTTCCCTTCAACGATATTTTGATGGCTTCATTCATCACTCTTTCAGCAAATGGCCGGGAAACTTCATTCAGGTTTTCTGTTTTTTGCTGAATCAGATCTTTCATTTCAGAATTAAGCACATTTTTTAAATCAGAAATGGCCTTATTTGTCTGATCAATCTCTTCCTGGGAAAGCAATTCTTTATTCTTACTTAAAAATTTCTCTGTTGTATCCACTAACTGCTGTCCTTCAGTTATAGCTTCTACCAATGCTCTTACTTAGATGTCTTCCTTTGCATGAGTAATTGAATCAAGTAACATTTTTTCTACTTCAGCATCTGTCAAACCATATTGTGGTTTCACTTCTATACTCTGTTCTACTCCGCTTCGAAGTTCTTTTGCTCTCACATTTAAGATTCCATCAGCATTAATCAAAAAAGAAACTTCCACTTTAGCTAATCCCGCAGGCATGGCTGGAATTCCTGTCAAACTAAATTCTGCAAGTTTGCGATTATCTTTTACCAGATCCCTTTCACCCTGGTAAACAGAAATCCGCATTCCATTTTGACCATCTTTCTGAGTAGTGTACTGCCTGCTGGCCTTTGATGGAATCTTTGAATTCCTTGGCACCAGAACATCCATCAATCCGCCCATCGTCTCAATTCCCAATGAAAGCGGGGTGATATCCAATAATAAAAAGTCCTTATTGTTTCCGGCAAGAATATCAGCTTGAATAGAAGCTCCAAGTGCAACCACTTCATCAGGATTCATTTCATCATGCACCTCTCTCTGAAAAAAAATACTTACTTGCTGTTTTACCAAAGGAACCCTGGTGGATCCTCCAACCATAATTATTTCTTCAATATCTTTTACATCAAGACCTGCATCTGCCATTGCATTTTTGCAAGACTGAATTGTTTTTTCAACTAGTGGAGAAATAAGTTTCTCAAAATCCATTTTAGTTATTGAAACATCAGTTCCACTAACCTGCCCGATAAATATTTTATTTTTTGATAAATGTTTCTTCGCCTCTTCAGCTTTTAATCGAAATTCCTGGGCAAGTTCTTTATGTATAGCCAATTCCTCTTCTTTAATACCGGTTTGTTGCATCCAATATTTTATGATGGCAAAATCAAAATCATCCCCACCAAGATAAGTATCACCATTTGTGGAAAGCACATCGAATATCCCATTACTGATTCGTAAAACTGAAATATCAAATGTTCCGCCTCCAAGATCATAAACTGCCACAGTTTTTGTTTCATCATTTTTCATTCCCAGTCCGTAAGCAAGACTGGCAGCAGTAGGCTCGTTTACGATTCTAAGCACATCCAATCCGGCTAGCTTTCCTGCATCTCTTGTAGCCTGCCGTTGTGCATCGTTAAAATATGCCGGCACCGTGATCACAGCTTTTGTAACGGGAGTTTTTAAAATATGTTCAGCCCGGTTTTTTAATTCTTTCAATATAAAAGATGACAATTCAACCGGGGAATAAAACTTATCACCCACCTGAATTTTTACCAGGCTCTCCGTATTGTCATCAATGATTTTATAGGTAAAAAAAGAGGCTCTTGCTTTTACATCGTTATAGGCTTTCCCTAAAAGTCTTTTCACCGAGAAAATAGTTCTGTGAGGTTCTGACATCAAAAATTCTTTTGCACTCTCTCCCACCGAAATATTACCTGCTTCATCAAAATGTATAATGGATGGAACCAGAGCATTTCCATCATGTTCCTTTATTACTACAGGCTTTTTATTTTCCGGATGAATAATGGCAACAAGGCTATTAGTAGTCCCTAAGTCAATTCCCACTATCATTTCCTGTTTTTGCAAACTTCCAGTTGCTATATTGATACTGATCTTAGCCATCTTAGTCTTAAATATTTTTTGGCAAATTTAGGTTCAAATTTTTCCATATCCTTACTAATGACGAAACTCTTTACTGGTAAAGCTTAGACAGATTTGCTATATTGGCCAACTGAATAATTCAATTCGTCTTTCTCAATTATTTGAAAACATTCGACTTTTCAATTTTCATTAACTTCGAATGTAAAATGAGCCTGAAATCAGCAAACATTAAAGAAAAATTAAAAGCAGTTTGCTTCGGCTTATTTTTCGGCTTGTTGTTATGCGAGATCATCTTAGGTTTTTACAATCCATTCCCTTTTACCATAAAAAAAGGAACTCTCATCTTACCTGCAAATCAAAAGAAAGTTTTTTCAAATAAATGGATAAACAAACTTGACAGAGAAATTCATTATTCCCGAAATTCATTAGGTTTCCGGGGACCTGAACTCCCTAAAGATACAACCGGCCTCATTTCAATAATAACTATTGGGGGCAGCACAACAGAATGTAAATTTCTATCTGATAGTTGCACCTGGTCATTTTTACTTTCTAAAAAACTTCATGCCCAAAATTCGGGTATATGGTTAAATAATGCAGGAATCGATGGACATTCTACATTTGGGCATTTGCTTCTTGTAAATGATTATATAATTAAACTAAAGCCCAGGTTCGCAATTTTCCTTACCGGAATAAATGACATTGAACTGGAAAGACCCGCTGAACATGATCTGATGACAGAAAAGAAAATCACTGGCAGGTCTGTTAAACTTTTTTTGAAATCATTATTAAATCAAACTGAACTTGGCAGAACAGTTTTTGGCTTTTACCATGTACAGGTTGCTTACAAAAAAGGATTAATCCACAGGGAAATGAACCTTTCAGAGCTTGTTGATCATCCGTTAACAGAACAGCTAATTCTTAACAGATTAAATTCACAGGAAAAATATCTAAAAGCCTATAAAATCAGAATTGATTCTTTAATAGAAAAATGTATAAGAGCGGGCATACAACCGATCCTGGTTACTCAACCTTCTCTTTTTGGATCCTATATTGATTCAGTCACTCATGTATCTGTTGGAGAAAAATGGTTTAAAAATTCCGATTCAGAAGATAATTGTTTTTTACAAAACAAAATTCTGGAATCATACAATGATATACTTCGATCTTACACATCTAAAATACCTGTACTAGACCTTGCTTCTAAAATGCCTAAAAACTCAATTTACTTTTATGATTTTACGCATTTTACAAATACAGGTGCTGAGAAAGTTGCGGAAATTTTACATCATGAATTACAGAATATTCTTTTC
>JAYWEL010000104.1:0-4861 GCA_043779285.1 Chitinophagaceae bacterium
GCTTTTCTGCGGTATAATACCATCTAAGATTTACACATAGTCCCTGCCCGTCCGGTCAGGCGGGCGTTGGACTATTTAGTAAATCAAGATGGTATAATCAAACTAAGCAAAATAAAACCCCCGGAATCTTCGGGGTTTTTAAAAAACAATTTAAGAATGTATTAAAATCCTTTTTTCTTTTCTTCTGCTTTTTGCATTGGGTTGCCACCGGTACTTTGTCCACGTCCTTGCTGGCTCATTTTATATACCTGAAAACGGGAAGGAGCATCAGTTCCTTTCCAGCCATTATTCGTCTCGTCAATGTCTGCTGTTTCACGCATGGGATCTAATTTTATAGAAGCTACTACTTTATCTTTCATAAAAGATTTCACAACAGCCTTCTCATTCAAACGCCATATCTGTGCAGGTATCCGTTCTACTTCTTTACTGCCATCCGCATAGGTCCATTCAATAATGATGGGCATTGTTAAACCACCTTTATTGCTGAATGATAATTCATAAAAATGTTTGTTTTCATATTTCTTTTTTGAATCAGCATCCAGTTCAGAAAAAGGAGATGACATGGGAACAGCAAATTTAGCTGTGTCATATGGTTCAATTCCTCTTGCATATTTCCAGTAAAAATCTCTAAGAGTTGTATCCACGTCTGTTTGAAATGTAATGTCCTTATCTGCTCTGTTCCTGATTTTAGAAATATCATCAAAACTATTTAATATTGGCTTGTCTACATTTCTGTAAACAACATTATCACGTTTTGGTGGAACTGCATTTACATCTGCTTTAGCATATTTAACAGAATCTAACGAGATATCGCAAGCATCAGTACCATAAAACCATCCTCTCCAGAACCAGTCCAGGTCTTCACCACTTGCATCTTCCATGGTACGAAAGAAGTCAGCTGGCTCGGGATGTTTGAATGCCCAACGACGTGCATATTCTTTAAATGCATAGTCAAATAACTCACGACCCATAATAGTTTCTCTCAAAATATTTAAACCTGTAGCTGGTTTTGAATAAGCGTTTGGACCAAAGTTGACAATGTTTTCACTATTCGACATGATTGGTTCCAACTGGTCTTTTGGTAATTTCATATAATCTACAATAGCGTTTGCCGGCCCACGGCGTGAAGGGAATTTATTATCCCATAATTCTTCGGCAAGGTATTGTACAAAGGTATTCAACCCTTCATCCATCCACGACCATTGGCGTTCATCACTATTGATGATCATGGGGAAAAAATTATGTCCCACTTCGTGAATGATTACACCTAACATGCCATTTTTGGTTCCTTCACTATAGGTGCCATCTTTTTCTGTTCTTCCAAAATTGAAACAAATCATCGGGTACTCCATACCGCTAGCGGCTTCAACACTTTGCGCAACAGGGTATGGATACGGAATGGTGAAATCGGAATATGTTTTGATTGTATGAGCTACAGCTTTGCTAGAAAAAGGGCGATAAACACCATACGCTTCTTTTCCATAAAGACTCATACACATTACTTTTTTGCCGGCAATAGTAATTGCCATTGCATCCCATACATATTTACGACTCGATGTCCATGCAAAATCACGGACATTATCGGCTTTAAAAATCCATGTTTTAGTAGTAGTGCTTTTACCTGTTTCTGCCTTTTTTGCTTCAGCTAGTGTTACTACTTCAATAGGTTCTTTCGAACTTTGCGCTTTCAGCCAACGGGCTTGCTGTGCAGGGCTTAATACTTGAACAGCATTCTGAATTTCTCCGGTAGATCCAATCACATGATCGGCAGGAACAGTCATAGCTACTTTGTAGTTTCCAAAAGTTAATGCAAACTCACCCCGGCCAGTGAATTGATGGTTTTGCCAACCTTGAAAATCGCTGTAAACACAAAGACGAGGAAACCACTGAGCCATAGTGAAAAGATGATTGCCATCTTCTGCGAAAAACTCATATCCACCTCTGCCACCTTGTGCAATACGGTCGGGGATATTATAGTTCCAGTCTATTTTCAAAATAAATTTTTGACCTTGTTTTAATGCAGTTGGTAACTCAACTCGCATCATTGTTTTATTTACAACATACTTCAGTTTATTTCCTAAAGCATCTGTCAGTTTTGTAATGTTTACACCAAATCCATTATCTTCTTTAGTACTTTCCAAGCTTTTCAATTGTATGTCACTGGGTTGTTTAGGTAGCGAATTACTGCTTTGATAATTGGCATTATTAACCGAACTGTGCTCGTTCTCATCCAACTGAAACCAAAGAAAAGTTAGGTTGTCAGGAGAGTTGTTGATATAAGTAACTGTTTCTGAGCCCGTCAATTTTAGGTTTTTTTCATCCAGGGTACACTTAATATCATAGTCGGCTCGTTGCTGCCAGTATTTTGGTCCTGGTGTTCCACTTGCACTGCGATACTCATTAGGAGTTGGTAAGATTGAACCCAGTTGTTCAAACTTATTACCATGGTTAGAGTTTGGATTATTCTGAATATTCTGGGCATGGATGATCCCAAAAACAGAAAAAAGCAAACAAACATTTAAAATGATCTTTTTCAACATGATTTGTTTTTTTATATTGGTAAACGTTCTATAGCCATTTTGAGGGCAAGGGCAAATGTACCTGCCGATAATAAGAAAACCCAAATTCTTTTATTCAGTTTTAGTTGTCGAACCAAAAAGTATTCTATTAATAAAATAAATAATACAACCCCAATCTGTCCGGCTTCCAGCCCGATATTAAATCCAAATAAACCAGTTCCTATATGCTGATCAGAAGCCAGCATAAAACGGATGGTATTTGCAAAACCCATCCCATGAATTAAGCCAAATAGAAAAGCGATTATATAGTTGATATGAATATTTTTAGTTTGATTTTTTTTAGTAAAATTCAATAATGCCGTGATGATGATTGTGCAGGGAATTAAAAACTCTACCCAGTTATTGGGAAACCGCACAATATCCAACACACTTAATAGGAGAGTGAGAGAATGGCCAATAGTGAATGCTGTAACAAGTATCAACACCTGTTTCCAATTACGAAATTCATACATGGCTATCAGGGCAAGCAAAAACAATAGATGGTCCAAAGCATCCCAGCTCATGATATGATCCCAACCGATGCTGAAATAAAATAATATATCGTTCATAAAAACAGGATGAATTTCTGATAAACCGATTTTAACGATTCGGAATGTACAGACATTGAAAATAAAACAGACTTTTGTAAATAATTAAAAATTTGGTTCAATGGCTATTGTATTATTTAAATGGTTTGGTATTACATTATTGAGCTTGTTTCACCCCTTTCATGTAAGTGTTACAGAAATAAATCATAATGCGAAAGAACAGGCTCTTGAAATTACGTGCAAGCTATTTGTAGATGATTGTGAAAAAGGACTTACAGCGTTTGGGAAAACAAAAGTTGATTTGCAATCGGATGCATTACATGATAAAATGAATCAGTTGTTAAAGGCCTATCTCAATCAGAATTTCAGCATTAAAATTGATGGGAAAGAAGTAGACATGCAGTTTATTGGTTTTGAAGTTGACAAGGAATCTGTCTTTTGTTATTTTCAATCAGAAAAAATAAGTTCAATGAAGAAGATGGAAATTTTCAGTACAATTCTTTATAATGAGTTCAATGACCAGTCCAATATTTTTCATATAACCGTACATGGGAAAAGGCAAAGTTCAAAAATAGAACAACCTGGTACTGTTTTGACAATGACTTTTTAATTTCTTAGTCTTCCATTTCTTCACGGAGTTCGGTACTTATTTCCAATAATATTTTATCGATACGGTGCGCATCCATATCAATGATTTCTAATTTGAATCCTCTCCATTCAAGTTTATCACCGGTTTTAGGAATCCGTTCCAGCTTATGTAAAATAAATCCGGCCAAGGTATTAAACTCCTGTTCTCCCTCATTCATCCATTCTGTTTTTTCAAATTTTACCAGAAAATCATAAAACGGTATTTGCGCATCTACCAGGTAAGTGCCATCTTCTCTTTCGATTATTTCGTAGTCTTCGATATCATGCTCTGGTAAATCGCCTACGATGGCTTCCAGTATATCGTTGACGGTGATCATGCCCTGTAAAGTGCCGTATTCATCAACTATGAAACAACAATGTTGCTTGGTCGTTTTAAATTTTTCCAATACCTGATAAGCCGAATTATTTTCAGGTACAAACATAGCGGTCTTGACCATTTGCTTAAAAATGGTGAGATCATTACTGACATACAGATCTTTTAAAGTCACGATTCCTTTAATATTATCAATTTCATTTTCACATATTGGATAAACGGAGTGCGGTTCTTTGAAAATCTTTTCCTTGATTTTTTCTTCATTGTCATGCAGATTGAACCAGACTATATCACTACGATGTGTCATCAGGGAAGTAATATTTCTGTCACCTAAATGAAAAAGGCGTTCAATAATTTCCTGTTCGGCTTCTTCAATGGTACCAGCTTCTGCACCTTCAATGATAAAGGCTTTTATTTCATCTTCTGTTACCGCATCATCCTTTGTTTTTTGGATATTCAAAAACCGAAAAAAAACATTACTGGTGATATTTAGAAGCCATACGAATGGATGTGTAATTTTTGCAAAGATCAACATGGGGCCTGCCATAGTTTTGGCAATACGTTCGGCCTTCATTAATGCAAGCCTTTTCGGAATCAATTCACCAAAAACAATGGATAAGAATGTAACCACAATGACTATAAGTACGGTTGCTGTTGTGTCGGCAAAGGGTCGGATGAATTCAATTTTTTCTAATGCCGGCTTAATCAAGCCACCAAATTTTTCACCGGAATAAACCCCGGTTAGGATTGAAATGAGTGAAATGCCGATTTGAACTGCGGATAGAAAAAGTTGG
>JAYWEL010000105.1:0-4859 GCA_043779285.1 Chitinophagaceae bacterium
GGGTGAAATATGTCATGTACAGGATCAAAATAAAAAAAATATCCGGCAGGTTTGAAAAACAATAGCGAACTATATAAAATAGTTAACTTAGAAAATTGTTGAATTAAGATATTTTGCTTTTAATTTTTTAGGGTATATTTTTTTATTAATACTGCCACCTCACAAAAGCCTCCATAGCTGCATAATGTGTTAACCCTAATTGAGCATATAGATCGGCTGTTTCTGCATTTCGTTCTTCAGCTCTTTGCCAGAATTCACGGGAATCATTGCCCTGGAACGGAACCATATCTTTTTGCGATTGATGAATGAAAATGCCATGACGTTTTTTCAATACCTGGTCTGGACTCATGGGTATAGCCATTTCTATTTCTTCGATATTCCATTCCTGCCATGCGCCTTTGTAGAGCCATAGCCAGCAATCGTTTACCCATTCATCCCCATCTTGTTTAATTTGTTTCAATGCTTCATAAACAATATCCAGACAAACTTTATGCGTACCATGTGGGTCGGCCAAATCGCCGGCACAAAAAACCTGGTGAGGTTTAATTTCCCGCAGCAGGTTAATGGTGAGTTGAATATCATTATTGCTCATCGGGTTCTTTTCTACCATCCCTGTTTCATAAAATGGCAGGTTCTGGAAATGAATATTCTGCTCCGGCAAACCCACATAACGGCAGGTAGCAACTGCTTCCGTTCTTCTGATCAATCCTTTCAATGCACGTATGTCCAAGGAGTCGGGTTGATTTTTATTTTTCTTTGATAAGTATTGAGTCACATTATTTCTCAGCTCTTCCGACTTCTTAGTGTCGATGCCGGTTATTTGTTCGAAACCAACAGCAAAATCCATATACCTTGTCAGAAACTCATCTGTAACAGCAATATTGCCGGAAGTTTGATAAGCAACAGACACTTCATTTCCCTGGTCTACCAAACGCTGAAATGTGCCTCCCATGGAGATGATATCATCATCAGGATGTGGGGAAAACAATAAAACCCTTTTAGGGAAAATATCACACCGTTCAGGATGGCCGGGAAGGACAGCATCCGGTTTACCTGCGGGCCAACCGGTAATGGAATCTCGCAACATATAGTATGCAAGTAAATTTATTTCATACGCTTCTCCTTTTTCCACTAACAGATCACCTAAACCATTTTCGTTGTAATCGTCATTGGTTAATGATAATACGGGTTTATTTAAATTCAAAGCCATATTCACAACCGCTTTTTTAATCATGGTTGAATTCCACTCACATTCACCGGTTAACCATGGTGTTTTAAAACGGGTTAGTTCTCTGGCTGCTACTTCATCAGCCACAACCATGACATCCTCATGATTTTGAAGTAAGGATGCTGGTACATGTTCAGTAATATCATTCTCAACCGCCTTTTTTAGAATGGGTGCTTTTGAAGGCCCCCATGCCATTAGGATAATTTTTTTTGCTTTGAAAATGCTGCTTATCCCCATGGTAATAGCCAATCGGGGAACTTCAGAAATATTTGCAAATTCATAGGCATTTGCAAGCCTGGTTGTATTGTCCAGATTGATCAGTCTCGTCTTTGAGTGTATACCCGAACCGGGTTCATTGAAACCGATATGACCGTTAACACCAATTCCTAGTATTTGCAGATCAATACCACCTGTTTTATCAATCAGGGCTTCGTATTCGGAACAATGCTTTTTGATTTCCTCTTTTTTCCATTCACCATCGGGTATATGAATGTTGGCAGTATCGATGTCGATATGATTAAACAGATGCCTGTGCATGAACTGGTAATAGCTCTGAATGGTTTCCCTTTCCATTGGGTAATATTCATCCAGGTTGAAAGTGATTACATTTTTAAAACTCAGATTTTCTTCTTTGTATAATCGTACCAATTCGGCATATAATGTAATAGGAGTTGATCCAGTGGACAGGCCTAATACACAGGGTTGGTTTTTACTTTGTTTATCTCGTATAAGGCTGGCTATTTGTTGTGCAACAAACGCAGAACCATTTTTAAGATCACTGAATACTGAAACCGGAATACGTTCGAAACTGTCGATGAGATTAACATCATTTGAAAGCGACATGGGATGTAAGAATGATGAAACGTGAAGTTAATTAAACTTACTGATAACAGTTGTTAGTAAATAACATGTTTAAAAAATTTCTATTTCATCTACAAAGAGCCATGCTTTATTTCCAGCTCCCGGCTTGCCTTCCGGAATAGTTCCATATGATTTCAATAATATTTTTATGAATCTTGTTTCTACCGGGGGAAAGAAGTATTCCATTTTTCGGATATTACTATCTAAAGGCATCGGTGAATTCAAATGGGGTATTGTTTTAAAATGAATGCCATCATCACTCATTTGTACTTCAAATGAGGAGGGTAAATAAATCCAGCTACTTTCTTGTCTTAAAACAGCAGCTGATATTTTAAAAATGGTTTCTTTTTTACCCAAGTCAATAATGGCCTCACAATCGGTTCCCGAAAAGCCAAGAAACTCACGGGAACGGACTGTGCCTTTTGTATTCTGAATACCATTCAGTAAAGTAAAAGCTCCATCACCCGGATAGTTTTTGGAAGCTGAGTTGGTCAAAGTAATTTTTTTACCGGTGGCTTTATTCAATGAAAACATTTGCCCTGAAGCAGAAAGTAATTTATCGTTTTCAAAAACAGCATATTTCAAATTGCCTGATCCGGAAATGATAAAGGGACTCGTATAATTTATCCAGTTTGTTTGATCCGGTAACTGATATTTTATCATGCCATTTTTATAGTTTGATTTCAGTTCCACCAATACAAATTCGTTATTTGTGGTAGGTTTAATTGTTAAATTGATTTCCGCATAAGCCTTACTGTAATTGGCTTTCCATAAATCATACCGATTGAGTTGTGTATTCAAACGGGATTCAAAGTTTTTCCAGTTCCTGCTTTCTTTAGTGCTCCACAATACTTCACTCAAAGCAGCCATTCTTGGAAAGATCATGTACTCAATCTTCTTGCTGTTGTTCATGTATTCTGTCCACACATTGGCTTGTGCACCCAGTACATATTTTGCCTGGTCTGCATTCAATTCTTTAGGGATTGGTTCATAAGTATATACTTTATCTAAAGGTGAATAACCACCAATGGTAACCGAATCATCTTGCTGACTTTGTGTATGATCGAAATAGACATGGCTGCCCGGTGTCATAATAACCTTGTGGTTTTGTTGTGCTGCTTCGATGCCGCCTTTTTCCCCACGCCAGCTCATAACCACTGCATTGGGTGCCAGACCACCTTCCAATATTTCATCCCATCCTATCAATACTTTGCCCTTGCTGTTTAAATATTTTTCTATCCGTTGAATGAAATAACTCTGCAATTCATGTTCATCTTTTAATCCCAAATCTTTCATTCTTTGTTGGCAGAGCATACATTTTTTCCAATGGGTTTTCGGGCATTCATCACCGCCAATATGAACATATTTTGAAGGGAATAATTGGATGACTTCGTCCAATACTTGCTGCAGAAAATCAAATGTTGTTTCCTTGCCGGCACAAAATACATCATCAAAAATGCCCCATGTTTCCTGAACCAGTTTGACTCTTCCAGTTGCTTGTTCTTCTATACTTTTTTTAGAAATCATATTAGCCGGTATCGCTGTTGGTAATTCCGGAAAACAACTTAACCATGGATAGGCGGCAATAGCCGCACTACTATGACCGGGTAATTCAATTTCAGGAATTACATTGATAAATCGATCAGCAGCATATTTTACCACTTCTTTTATTTCTTCCTGAGTATATGAACCGCCATAGGGTTTATTGTCATTCCCTTTTCCTGGATAGCGACCAATGATGGTTCCGTTTCTCATGGCTCCAGTCTTTGTCAGTTCGGGATATTTTTTTATTTCAATCCGCCATCCCTGATCTTCGGTCAAATGCCAGTGAAAATTATTGAATTTATGCAGTGCCAGAAAATCAATATATTTTTTTATGTAATTAACTGGGTAAAAATGACGGCCCACATCCAGATGCATGCCCCTGTATGCAAAACGTGGCGCATCATCTATAATACAGTTGGGAATGCTAAGTGGGTTGTTCAGAGTTGTTGATCTTTTCGGAACTGGTAATAATTGTATAAGAGTTTGCATACCAAAAAAAGTGCCTGCATATGTGTCGCCTTCAATATGGATGCCTGCTGTGTTTACAGCAAGATTATAGTTGTCGTTTTCCGGAGTCTGAATAAATTTTTTGGTATAAAGACGAATGGCATTTTTTCTGTCAATTGTTCCAATTTTTAATGAGAAACCATAGAATTGCTTCAGATAAGTATTGAAAAAATTGGCAGTTTTTCTGTCTCCTTCATCTTGAATTACAAAACCGGTATTTGAAGTGAGGATAAAGTTTCCCTCTTTCAATTCAAATTTTATGGGTGTTGGAATAATAGAGATATTCTGAGCCGACAGATTTAGAATGATCAGTGTTGAAATAAAAAGGAAAACAGTTTTCATGATTTGTCTTTAAAAGGATGAATGATTCTACATAAGGTTCACCGAATTTAAATATAATCACTAATCTTCCAACACACCAAATTTGCCACTGCTAACATCTGTAATGGCTTGCTCTAATTCTGCCACCGTATTCATCAGAAATGGTCCGTATTGAGCAATGGGTTCGTCAATGGGTTCTCCACTCAATACTAGTAACACAGCATCTTCTGTTACTTCAACCTGAATTTTTTCTCCATCATTTTTAAATAATACATATTGGTCAGTCAATGCTTTTTTAGAATCATTAAAGATGGCTTCTCCTTCTACCAGCAAAACGCCTGTATTAAAGTTGGCTGGGAAATTCAATGCTACTTTTGCTCCTTTTTTCAAACGGGCA
>JAYWEL010000106.1:0-2011 GCA_043779285.1 Chitinophagaceae bacterium
CCCGTCCCGAAAAAGAGCTTGACCGTATCACCCATATAAAAATTACCAGGTCTCAAACCGGTAATGTATTTATGGCTTACAGAGATGTTGCTGAAATAAATTCTATCATTTCAAGTTGGAAAAATAATCATCCGGCAGTGTACGCCTTTACTGCAGATGATACTATTCAGCATAGCATCTGGATTATTGATGATGATCAAACCAATCATTCTATCACAGAAATTTTTGCGCAAAAAGTACCCTGTACGTATATAGCCGATGGCCATCACCGTGCTGCTTCTGCAGCAAAAGTTAGTACCATGTATCCGGATAGTGCAGATGCAAAATTTTTCCTTACCACTTTGTTTCCTGCTAGCGAACTGGCCATACTTGATTATAACCGAATCATCACCGACCTGAACGGATTGACCAACGAAGAATTTTTATCCAAATTGAATGTTGAATTTGAAGTTGAAAAATTGAACGAGGCTTTCGCTCCTAACAAACCAAAGCAATTTGGAATGTATCTGGATGGACTATGGTATAAACTGGTTTCAAAAGACGGTACCTATACAACCGATCCGATCGGCATTTTAGATATTTCTATTTTATCGAATAATGTGTTTAATAAAATACTCAACATAAAAGATCAGCGAACCGATAAACGAATTGATTTTGTGGGTGGCATCCGTGGATTAGGCGAATTAGAAAAGCGAGTGAACAGTGGTGAAATGAAACTGGCTTTCAGTTTTTATCCGGTAAGCATCGAACAGCTTTTTAATATCGCAGATAGTGGAAATGTGATGCCTCCGAAAAGTACCTGGTTCGAACCAAAACTCCGGGATGGCTTGCTGACACACATGATCTGATGCAGTTAAATAAATCGTAATCTTAAAAGTTGACTTCTATAAAACGCTTCTATTTTTGCTAACTTGCATAGGCCTTTGTAAATCTTGAATCAATGATGACCAAATTTATTTTACTTTTTATTTCCTTTTTATTTTTTACCGGCAATAGTTTTTCTCAAACGGCCGATACTAAGACAGCATTAGAAACTGCCCGTTCATTTATCAACCGGGGTGATAATGATAATGCCATTTTAGTTTTAGGCAGAGCCTTACAACAGGATAATAAAAATCTGGAGATTCAGAAAACAATTGCATTAGCCTATTATCTAAAAAAGGATTTTGCAAGAGCCATGGAACAGGTGAAACCATTATTGGACAATGCCGATGCCGATGTCATGACTTTTCAAATTGCCGGAAATATTTTTAAAGCCCTGGAAGAATTAAAAGAATGTGAAAAAGCGTACAAAAAAGGATTGAAACTGTTTCCCTCTAGTGGACCGCTTTACAGTGAATATGGAGAATTGCTTTGGGCCAGAAAAGATTATATGGCTATCACACAGTGGGAGAAAGGAATCGAAACCGATCCTAGCTATTCGGGTAACTATTATAATGCGGCTTTGTTTTATTATTTTACTAAAGACAAAGTATGGAGTATCATATATGGAGAAGCATTTGTAAACATGGAAAGTTTAACCGAAAGATCTGTGGCTATGAAAAAACTGATTTACGACTCGTATAAGGAAAAACTTTTCGCAGAATCCGACATCCTGAAGTCGGAAGATAAAAACAAGAATCCTTTTTCGTTGGCTTTTCTTGAAACAATGAACAAACAATCATCGCTGGCTAATTCGGGCATAAACCCGGAAATATTAACGATGATTAGAACCCGGTTTATTCTGGATTGGTATGCGAACTATGCCGATAAATTTCCGGTGAAATTATTCGACTACCATCGGCAACTTTTACAGGCTGGTATGTTTGACGCTTATAACCAATGGTTGTTTGGCATGGTAGAAAGTCTTTCGGGATATGACAGCTGGACCAAAACTCATTCGGCTGAATACAATGCATTTAAAGATTTTCAGAAGAGCCGTATTTTTAAAATCCCAGCCGGCCAATACTATCAATCAAAGTGATGATAAAGTTTACTGGTTATTAAAACGGCAGTATCAAAAGTCATTTAA
>JAYWEL010000107.1:0-2011 GCA_043779285.1 Chitinophagaceae bacterium
CCTGTGCTTCTGCTTTTTGCAGATCAAGAAAACGGGTATAGGATTGGTCAAAAACTTTGGCAAAACGCTTAATGATATCAACTTCATTTTCAGATAAAATCTTCCCTTCAAAATCATTTATATTAAATATTGCATTCTTAACCGGTGCCATCGAAATCGTATAGGCCGGGCTTCCCATTATCATAGTCTTTATATCATCCGGCAAAAACCTTAGTTCAGGAAGTTCCAGCACATATTTATAGAAGGAATTTTTTTCTTCTTTCGAATAATGGCCAGTATAAAAATCCAACTGCTGTTCATGGGCATAGTAGAAATCTTCGCATATTTTATGATGGAAATAAGGTAGCCGGTAATTGTTAATGACTAAACCCTCTTCATTCTCACCGCATACATAACAATTCAGGTCTTTTGAACCGTCAATATAAATGCCGATGCCAGCCGCTGTAACAGGAATATTCAGTTCTTTTAATTTTTCGAAAAGAATGGTTACAATTTCATTTAGCTCATCACTTTTATGCATGGCTAAAGAACGGGAACGTACTTTTTCCAAAGCCGCTTCAATCCGGGCTTCTCTTGCCTGTGCTTCTGCTTTTTGGAGATCAAGAAAACGGGTATAGGTTTGTTGAAACACTTTTGTAAAACGTAACATAATATCTGTTTGCTCCACAGATAATTTCAAACCGCCTACAATCAATAAATAACCTTCTTTAAAATAGAAAGTATGCAGGATTAATTTTGCAGGTGAAATGGCTATCAGTTGTGCTGCAGTCAGCGTAAAGTTTGTACTGCGTTCTGCAATAAAAGTCTGGTGTTTGATGGTTTCTGCTTCATCCATTTCCACTATAAAAAATGGCTTTCCTTTTTTCCAGTTTTTTACTATTTGCTTTAAATGAATAGTTTCATCATGCGGAATAATAACGGGCACCGGGAACATTTTTTTGGTGGATGGATCTGGCGTATGATTCAACCCATTTTTTTCTTCCTTATCCAATAACACATAGCCTGCGGTTAAGCTTTCAATACCGAGCTTTTGCATTTCAACAAACAGGATTTCACCAGCTTCAAGTAACTCTTCACTTTTGTGCATCGCCATACTTTTGCTTCTTACTCTTTCCAGTGCTGCTTCTATTTGTGCTTCTTTTAACTGTGCTTCTGAATTTTTTAAATCTTCAAAACGCTTATAAGCCAGGTCGAATGCAGCACCCATCTTTGTCAATATCTGTTCTATTTCATCTGATGGAGGTTCCAGCAGATCAATGCACATTCGTCCATTATTTAATGGTATGGTAGGATGATACCCATACCTGATGCCGGCGTTTTTCAAATACGCTTCCGATTCATCGGCTTCTTTTTTCCTGTCATGATCCCGTAGAAATTGAATGGTACGTCTAAAATCTTCTTCGTCCTGAACAACCACGAAATAAGGATCCGTATTCTCCCACATTCTTTTGATAAAAAGATTCGGGTCAACTTCTTCAAGGCGGTAATGTACAACCATGGGCTGGTGGAGTTTTCCTTCGGAGTACTCCATTGAAGTAAGATCCCACATGGTATAATTGCCATCCTTTTCTTTTAAATGAATAGTGGCGGCCACAACATTTGGAATATCAAGGTCCATCATTTCCTGTTTTAGCTTAAATACTAACTCAAGAATTTCTTCTGATTTGTACATAGCTAAAGCCCTTGCTCTTACCCTTTCAACAGCCAGGTTGATCTGTGCTTCCCGGGTTTGTGCTTCTGCTTTTTGCAGATCATTGAAACGGGTGTAGGTTAAATCAAAAACTTTTCCGAAGCGGCTGAGAATATCTAGGTTTTCTTCGGACAGATAATCCTCCCCAACCGTTTGCAGCCCGCCAAAATTGCTGAAAGTGAAAGTGGCTACATATCTTTTCATAGCTCTTGAAGCATCCTGTGCTGCTTTGGGAACCCTTCTCCATTCTGTTTTATTAAACAGATAATCGTCGTATGTTTTTTTCTCTTTTCCTTCGATCACATACACATGTTTTGTTTT
>JAYWEL010000108.1:0-4771 GCA_043779285.1 Chitinophagaceae bacterium
AACCAACCTGCCCGTTTTTTACCAGGTAAAAATATTTGCTGTCGAAAGAGGATTCAAATTGCCGCATTATTTTTAATAATAAACCCGTACCAGCCATCAACGACTTTTGATCAAACACTTTGTGTACCCGGTCAACTTCTTTTTTTACGATTTCTTTTTCTTCCGATTTTTTAATATTTTTTGATAGTGCTACTGGAGATACTGATTCATAATTGGCAAACAGCTTTTCAGAAAATCGTTTTATTTCATCAAAACTTACAGAAATAACCGGGTTGTCAAGGAGCTCTGGATGAGTAAGTGTTGCAACCGCCCAGGCTATACCACCACTTACGGCAATATTGTCGCTCAATGGATATGCTCCGCTGGCATTCACTGCATAAATTATTTCTGTGTTTTCTGCAGCTACAAGTACCCGGTATAGTTGTTTATTGAAATTGGTTAAGCTGTGATCATCTTCACAGCGTTTATCCGTAGCATTCGCCGTACTTTTGGTCCCCCAGTTTAATTGAAATAATTTAAAATCTTTTGTATTGCCATAGGGGAAAAATCCACCTTTTGTATTGCCACTTCCTATATCAATAAGAAATGTAGAATACCGTCTTGACTCCGGAACAATTCCAAGATGAGAAAGTACGGCCTCTTTCATTACATCTACTACTTCCACCTTGCGGTTTGGCTCTTTTATTTTTTTACGGAACTGGTCAATCAGTTTTTGAATAGATTCAGATTTCTGATCTTTTTCTGCCTGCATTTTAACACCGCTGCTGATAACCGTGAATGTTTTTTTAGATGAAATTTGGTAATCTTTGGTGGCTGTATTATAAAAAGATGACAGGCCATCGAGTGTTGCATAAAAACTACTTTCAGAAAAATTTATAAAATCGGTATTGACCGAAGTGTCTTTGATAATATGAAAAGCACCACTGCTTTGCGCATCTTTTCCTATTTCTATTACACTTAATTTTACCCCTTTAGAGCCCACTTCAATGCCTGCATAAATGGATGAATTTGTGTACTTTGGTTTTAAGCTGTTTTGTGAACCAGCTGTAAAACAACTTGCTACCAGAATTGCAGAATGCAATATCTTCTTAAGATTTGTATGTAACATTGGTAAAGTTTAGGTTAGCTAAAATTACAATATTGTATTGCTGGTTTTTAAGAGTACAAGTACATATATGCTAAATGTTAGCAATATGTGCCTAACTACGATTCAAAACAAATTATTCGTAATCTGCTGGCTGCTTCATTATCTTTAATCACCGAAAAAATTAAGTGAAAACATCTACCAAAGCACATGTTGCCGCATTTACAACAAATCTATTCTTTGCCGGGAATTATAGTTTGGTGAAATATATTTCACCATCCATAGTGAAACCATACGGGTTAAATGTTTTACGGGTTGGAGTAAGTCTACTATTGATGTGGTTTATCTGGCTACTACATAAAGGACCATTCGGTTTTCAAAAAAAACACTTCTGGCGTTTCCTGGTTTGTGGATTAACCGGTGTAGCCATTAACCAAAACCTTTTCATCAAAGGGTTGACGCTAACATCCACCATTCATGCATCATTGCTGATGTTATGTTCCCCAATTCTGATTACCTTATTCGCTTTTTTTACATTAAACGAAAAAGTCACCGGCTTAAAAATGGGCGGATTATTATTGGGAATTTTTGGCTCAGTTATTTTGATTACATCCAAGGAAAATATTTTTTTGGGAGAAGATTATTTATTGGGGGATTTACTGATCATTGCCAATGCAATTTCTTATTCTATTTATTTTATCCTGGTAAAACCATTGATGGAAGCGTATCCGCCCATGCATGTAGTAAGATGGGTATTTAGTTTTGGGATGTTATTTAATATCCCCCTGGGTTGGGGAGAAGTAAACAGTATTGAATGGCAGCATATTGATTTATTTCAAATTTCATCACTTGCGTTTATTGTAGTGGGTGGAACTTTTTTTGCCTATTTGTTTACGGTCTACAGTATCAAACATGTCGGTGCATCCGTGACTGGTTCATACATGTATACACAACCCATTTTAGTGGTGATTATTGCCACATTAATACTTCATGAATCACTTACCATTCAAAAGATTATTGCCGGCTTACTGATTTTTGGTGGGGTATATATGGTAGGTTTCCGAAAAAAAATCGCAAAATAAAAAACCGGTCTAATCAATCCTTATCCGACTTCGGGAAATCAAAAAAATTAAAATCCTTGTCTGCTATCTTTATTTCGGACCATCTGTCTGTATCAACTTTTATTGCAAATACAGAACAGGTGGGCATATTATCAATCTTCACCTTGGTAAGCATATTTGCAAAATCGGTTAATCCGTTATTATGCGATACAATGGCAATATGATCGTATTTATTATCAACCGACTGAATCACCTTAAAATAAGTTTCCGGAGAAGCATGATAAAGAGAAGGAACAAAGAGAATATCTGTTTCGTCAAATTGATATGCTTCAGCAAAAGTCAGGGTGGTTTTTGCAGCTCTTTCTGCCGGGCTGGAGATAAATAAATCGATGGGATAATTTCGTTGCAATAAACGCTTGGCCATTTTGGGTGCATCTTTTTTGCCCCTGTCATTAAGCGGCCTTTCATAATCACTAAGCCCGGGGGTAGACCATGAACTTTTTGCATGGCGAATCAGCAAAACATGTTTCATCTTGATTTATTTATTAAAAGATAAATAATTAAATCAATAACCTCTTGTATTATTCCCTTCCATATAATTTATGAAAGCTTTATTTACCACTTTGTTTCCTCCGGGTGTGGGATAGTTACCGGTAAAATACCAATCCCCCTTATTATTCGGACAAGCTTCGTGCAAAGATTCAATAGTCTGAAAAATAACTTCAACCGGAATATCCAACTCGGGAGGAGTGACCAGTTGCGCAATTTTTCTTGTTATTTCATCGATGCTGAAAAACTTATAAAGCTGTTTCACCACATTCTCCGTATGCAACAGATTGTTTTTTTGCAAGTCTTTACATTTGTCATAAAGTTCTTTCAATATATCTTCTTTCTTTCGTTCTTTCACCAATGCAATAACGGCGTTGAATGCAATGAAATCGCCCATCTTGCTCATATCAATGCCATAGCAATCGGGATATCTTATTTGCGGCGATGATGAAACGACAATGATTTTTTTGGGCTCCAGCCGGGCAAGCATACGAATGATACTTTCTTTCAGAGTGGTTCCCCTTACAATTGAATCATCAATGATGACAATACTATCGATGCCGGCTCTGACGGTACCATAAGTAATATCGTACACGTGTTGAACCATTTCTGCTCTGCCGGCATCTTCCGTAATGAAGGTCCGCATCTTCACATCTTTAATAGCCAGTTTTTCAATTCGTATTCTCCGGCTCACCATTTCCGTTAATTTTTCCGGGTCCACATCATTGCCCCAGGAAAGTATCCGTTCTATTTTTATATTATTCAGGTAGTCTTCCATCCCTTTCAGTAAACCATAAAAAGCGGTTTCGGCTGTATTGGGAATAAAAGAAAAGATGGTATTTTTTAAATCATGATCGATCGAGTTTAAAACCTGTTCGCTTAAATTATAACCCAATGAAATTCGTTCACGATAAATTTTTTCATCACTGCCACGGGAAAAATAGATCCGTTCGAAACTGCAGGCTTTCCGTTCCTGTGGTTTCAATACCTGTTCAAGAATGATCTCTCCTTTTTCATTGATGATTAATGCATGACCCGGAGGTAATTCCTTCACATCGTTTTCGTTCAGGTTAAATGCAGTTCGAATGGCCGCTCTTTCAGAAGCCGCAACAACTACTTCGTCATTGATATAATAATAAGCAGGCCGGATGCCATGTGCATCTCTGAAAACGAAACCAGTACCATTTCCGGTCATGCCGCCAACATGATAGCCGCCGTCAAAAAGAGCTAGGGATTTTTTCAATACTGTAACCATGTCAATAGCTTCAGGCGATGCTTCTTCTTCTTTAGAAAGGAAATGATAAATTACTTCCATCATAGCTGCCAGGTCGCTTTGCCGTTGAAACTCTATCGGGTCAACATTGATCAATGCAAATAGTTCTTCTGTATTTACCAGGTTGAAATTGCCTGCCAGTGAAAGATTACGGGCAGGAATGGTATGACTTTTTAAAAATGGGTGGCAGAATTCAACATTGTTTTTTCCCTGTGTGCCATACCGTAGATGTCCCAACATAATTTCTCCCAGAAATGGAAGATGGCCTTTCATGAGGCCGGGATGTTTTTTTACATCCGGATTGGCTTTTTCCAGATCATTAACGGCAGTTCCAATCTGGCGGAAGATTTCTGCAATGGATTGGTTACTGTTGTCGCGGATGCGATGAAGGAAAGGATAACCCGGTTCTACATTTAATTTTACAGAAGCCACACCGGCACCATCCTGTCCGCGGTTGTGCTGTTTTTCCATCAGTAAGTAGAGTTTATTCAAACCCCACATGACTGTGCCATATTTCTGCTGATAATAAGAAAAAGGATAACGTAACCTTAGGAATGCAAGTCCGCATTCATGTTTGATCTCGTCGCTCATATTCCGGTTTAGATGGAAAAGGGCAAAGTTAAATTATTTAGATGGAAGCAAAGCCGACTATTAACATGTTGAATTAATTGGATGCTTTATCCGACACGGCACCAAATTTCTGTACGCCTTTGCAGTTGATCATTTCATCATCAACCCGGATAAAATAAGCTGGTAGTTTTTTAGAAATCCATTTTTCAAGCGCATTGAATTTCTTTTCTTCCA